>JALZCF010000313.1 GCA_030863245.1 Chloroflexota bacterium | reverse complement strand
GATTGATTGAGGCGATGGAACGGAACATGCCCGACCAACTGGCCGTCCGTCGCGAGGACTTTGACGACCTACGGGCGGTTGTGCTCGATCTCGTTGAAGCACAGCAGCGCACCGAACAACGTGTTGAAGAGTTGGTCCAGGCCCAGCAACGCACCGAACAACCGGTGGATCAATCGGCCCAATCGCAGCAGCGTACCGAAGCCCCGCTCGATCGCGTAGACGCGATTCTGGCCGAACTTGTCGAGGCAGAGAAGCGTACCGAGCAGCGCCTCGAGCAACTCATTCAGGCTCTCACGCAACTGATTGCACAGCAAACGGCGATGCAGATCCGGCTGGACCGCCTCGTCGGTGATTCTCTGGAGCGCAGATACCGGGAGTGGGCTTACGCCTACTTCGGGCGCCGCATGCGGCGGGTGCGAGTGGTTGGGGTGCAGGAGATCGAAGCGGAGCTGGAAGGACACCTCTCGGACGACGAGATGCAGGACCTGTCACTTATCGATGTTCTGGTTCGCGGCCACCTTCGCCAGCAGCCCGAGGCTCCGGAAGTCTGGCTGGCGCTGGAAGTGTCCGCGGTGGTAGACCGCCTGGACGTCGAACGCGCGCAACGGCGGACCGCGCTCCTTAAGAAGGCTGGCTACCTGGCCATTCCGATGGTAGCCGGGGAAGAGGCCACTGCCAGAAGCCGGGAGATGGCGCGCATGAACCATGTTCTCGTGGTTCAGAACGGGCAACAACAGTACTGGGACGAAGCCCTTGCAACAGCACTCGCCGGCTAGTGATCATCCCTCTTCCCCCCAACCCTCATCTCTCGTCAAACGGACTTGAAGCGCCTAGTAGGCCGGTGGTGGCCGCCCCGCAAAGAGCGACGCCTCAATCCCTGATCTTGTTCACCAAGTCAGCGGTTCCAATCGTCACAACTCGTGAAGGGATGCAAAAGCGGCGCCGATGCGCTGTCGCGACAAAGCCCCGGCGTCACTGTGCATCAGCCCCTCTAGTGAGGCAAGCCGAACTCACACCGCCTCGTGTTACTCCTGCTACTCGCGATACGGCCGCTCTGTGCCAAACCACTTGTGTAGCGCCACGGCGAACTGACGGAAGCCTAACGATTGATAGAGCGCCAGCGCCGCCGTGTTGTCGCTGCCGGTGAGCACCGACCAGCCAAGCGCCCCCGCACGGCGCGCCTGCCACTCTAGCTCCCCAATCAGCGCCCGCGCCACGCCCCGCCGCCGGTACGCGCCGCGTACGTACAGCTCCGACAGTTCCGCATACGGCGCGTCGTCGCCCAGGTAGTGCAGGAGGCGGAGGCTGGCGAAACCAGCCACCTCCTCACCCACGTGTGCGACCACCGGATACTCCACCCCGCGGCTCTTGGCCAGCCGCTCCCGTATCTGAGTCGCCGTGGTTTCTAAGCCGTTGAACTCCGTCAAGAGCTGCGCCAGGGCCGCTTCGTCTAGCTTCGTGACCGCTCTCACAACCGGCTCTGGCTCTTCATCCATCCCTCTCCGCTCCCTGCACATAGACTGTCATCCTGAATAGCCCAATGCACCTTGTCAGCGTTCCATTCTCCGCAACACGGCGATTCCATAGAGAAGCGATCCGACGACGAGGGCTAGAAGCCCTAACAGGAAGATCAGCCACGCGTGCGAGCGTGGGTTGATCTCTCCGTAAGGATACTCGGTGAAAAACCAGAACTCTGCTACATTGCCGATGATCATCAGGCCGGTGCCGATCAAGGCGATGACAAAGGCTACCCTGCCGAGTCGCCCCACGACGTCTCGCCAGCGAACGTAGAGCGTGATGAGGCCAACCGCAACCAGCAGCAGTGGGAGGGGGACGAGGCGATTTCGCGTCTCGTAGAAGCGATAGGCAGCGGTTCCTGGAGGTCCCCAATCAGATGAACCCATCAAGAGGAACACGCCTAGGAGACCAGCCACAAAAGCTGTCAGGCCGGTCCAGAGAGCGATATTACGAGAAGACGGCATAGCGTTCTCTCCTTGCCTCACAACCAGCGCAGGCTGGCTTTGGTATTTGCTATCTATACGGAGCGAGATGACGTCTTCATCGTGAATATCCCCATCTACCACAGCGTTGCGACATGATACAGTCCAAAGGAGCTTTTATGGACCTGCGTAGTGCGGCTGGCAAGTACCGACATAGACTATCGCTTTATCTATCTGTGTGCTTCTATTCTACGTAGCGCTCTACTCCTAGACAAGCGAAAGAGTCTCTCCACCATCTGTGATCCATTGAAATCGCACCAGTCGCATCCCCGCCCCGGGCACCCCAACGCCACCGTTCGCCGCACACTCAGACCGTAGCCTTGTCCGCGCAGGCGGACAATTGGCCGCAGGCCCTCCAGCTGCGATTCTTGCACGGCATCCCTTAGGGCTCATAAATAAATAACTTCGGCAGGTAGGGTAACCGGGAAGGGGTGGCGCGGGCTGAGGGTATAATTCCATTGGGGGCAAATGGCGTGGAAGCGACAATCGAGCGCCGCCATTTCCTCATCCGAAACCTGCACGCCTGTCGTATACCCCGCCGTGACTAAATGGGCGCGCACCGTAAGCCCGCCTTGGGTGGTCGTGGTGCGAAGGTAATGCAGCACCAGGTCAAAGGAACGCAATGGTACGCCGGCCCATGTTTTACTGATCTCACTAAACAAGCGATGCTCGATGGGGTTCCATTTCGAGGCACCAGGCGGATAATGACAGACGGTGACCGTCAAGGCGAATGGGTCGGCGACTTTGGTTTGCAGTTGCTGCTTCCAGAGGCGGGAGCGGGCCCCATTACTGCCCCCGCTATCCGCCAGAATGAGGAGGCGCGTGGCGCCGGCAAAGCGCTCGGGCAGCTCGGTCGCGCACCAGTGGGCGAGGTTATCCACCGCGAAGGTAGCGGTATCGGCCGACTGACCGACGTAGACTGTGCCACAGTTGTGCGTCACATCGTAAATGCCATACGGGACGGCACGCCCCAGCGCATCATTCGGAAAGTCATGCACATCGACCACATGCGGCGTGCGAGACCAACTACGTCCGGCATGCTTAAAGTTGCCGACTAACTCTTTCTTCTTGGTATCCACGCTAATCACTGGCTGCTGCGCCTCCTGGTGCGTGCGGCGTTGGCTACGAATATAGTGAAACTGCAGGTCGCGCTCGGGATGCTGCTTGCCTGCCGCGCGTTTCACATTGGCGCACAAGCGATAGCCCTGCGCGCGCAACAGGCGGCTGATGACCGGTTCACTGACCTCATGCGCGCGCAGGGCGAGTTCCGCACGGATATCCGCCAAGCGGCAGTTCAGCCATTTCTGCTCGCTCATCGGGTCGCCGGCTGTATGAGGCTCCACGATCTCCAGCAGGGCCGCCATCAACGAGGGGTCTTTTTTTCAGCTGTGGGCCGACCGCCCCCTACCCGCCGTTGGCGCTCGGGCGGTAGGTCAGCCAACCCCGTCTCCAATTCGCGCCGGCCGCGCCGAATCGTGTCGCGGTCGATGCCGGTGATGCGCGCCAACTCGCTATCGCTCGGTGCATCGGGCGCTTGCGAGAGCAGGCCCACATACCAGCGCCGTTGCGCCTCGCTGAGGCGGCTCAAGAACAGATTGATCTGACTATGATGCGCCAGCGTGCGCGGATCGCGTAGCTCCCAACAACCTTGACATTCACACTGATGAACAGACGGTGGGGCAGGTTGGTCAGACATGGCATTCTCGTCCTCTCTTTCCCCACTAGTATACCACTTGCCGAAGTTATTTATTTATGAGCCCTAAGTGGGGCTGTTCGGCCTGAACACGTAGCACGACGGCGTCGTCGTCTGGCTGCTCGACGACGAGAGTCGTGCCTGGCGATAACCCAAGCTGATGACGTAGCGGTGATGGAATGATCAAGCGTCCCTGATCGTCAAGTGCCAGTTCGATTTGTTGACTCATAATGCCCGCGTCTCCTCGATGATTAGTTCGCCGCCTAGAATCACATCATCGGTAACAATGTAGGCATGTTTCGTTGTTTGCTGCACTTTCCTGTCTCCTCCCTAGCGCGATAGCACATTCCTTGTACCAAATCTTAGCATAGCTTCCACCGTGGGACCACTGGGTGATCAACAAGCGACAAGCGTGTACCACAACCTGTTGTGCGTATTCACGATGCGTCATACGACCGCTGGATCATGTCGTTATCCTTTATTTCTGCCAATCCTTGTTCTAGCTTGGACCGCCGGGAGCGAGTGCAAATGGTGCGCACCCTGGCCCGGATGGAAGCCAAGAAGGGCGCTATCAGCCGGTAGTGGGACATGGGCACCGTTCCCAAGGGACGGCGAACTCTGATAAAATCCCTGAAGTCGGGGCTGAGAACCATAGCGTCGGCAATGATACTCTTAGTGCCACTCCATAAGGATGATGATGCGCTACACGGTGCCTTGGCAACAGTTGCGGGGTGTGAGGCACTGGTAAGGTGGGACAAACAGCACATTGTTAAACGTTCTCGCGTAGCACGCTATAATCAGGCCAACCTTGATAATGGCTATACTAGCTGCAACAGGCGGGAGGACGTGCCATTGCGGCGTAACGTGGCAGGGGCTGTCCTCTTGTTTGCGCAGCGAGTATCATTCGAGTAGATACCTCCAACGAAGGTGAAAGCGATGCCAACCGCCCTAGAGTTAACACCCGAGGAGCGAATGCGGTACGTGCGAGCGGCCCGTCGCCAGCCACCGCCCCCCGAGTTGACAGCGGACCAGCGTGCAGAACGGGAGGCGCTCCTTGCCCGCGCAAGGGCAGCAGCCCGTGAGCTAAAGCAGCGTTGCGGAGCAAAACGCGTCCTGCTCTTTGGCTCACTCGCGCATGCTGCCTGGTTCACGCCGGGGTCTGACGTCGACCTGGCAGTCGAGGGGTTGGCCGACGGCACGTTTTGGGAGGCATGGCGTCTCGCTGAGACCGTGGTCGCCGACCGGCGGGTCGATCTCGTCGAGCTTGAATCAGTCGGGGACTCCCTGCGGGCCGCTATCGCACGGCACGGGGTGGAGTTGTGAAGCCCCAGTATGAGGAATTGGTCCAGCGGATACAGGATGAGCTACCAGAGCTTGAGCGCGCGGTCGCACGTGCGCTGCGCAACTGGCAGCCAGTGATACAAGCGGTGCCAGAGCGAGACGTGTACCTCGATTCTGTTGCCTTGAATCTACACAGCTTCTACTCAGGGCTGGAGCGGTTATTCGAGTTGATCGCGCGCCATGTGGACCGTGACCTGCCCACTGGCGAAACGTGGCACCGCGATCTGCTGCAGCACATGGCGCAGGATAGGCCAGAATCGCGACCTGCGGTCCTCAGCCATGAAAGCTTCATCGGCTTGGACGAGTTGCGGCGGTTCCGTCACCTGGTCCGGAATGTGTATACCACGAACCTGCGCCCCGACCGCATGAGCGACCTGCTTGATCGTTTACCCGACCTATGGCCGCGTGTGCGGGTGGAGTTGCTGGCGGCTGAAGAATGACAACACCCGCGGCATAATCCGTTGATTCATCCTTCATCCTTCATCCTTATCCA
>JALZCF010000312.1 GCA_030863245.1 Chloroflexota bacterium | reverse complement strand
GGCTCACGCAAAGACGCAAAGACGCAAAGGGCGTGGGGCTAGAAATCCTAGAAATGGGACATTTGGGACATTTCCCTGGACGGGGCGTGGCACGGTGGGAGGAATGAGGTTACTTACAGGAGTTAAGCGGTAGCGACGAAAGAGTGTTATCACCCAATCAAAGGGAGAGGTCTCGACAGAGGAAGATATTGCCCGATCCTGGCCAAGATTCCTCCCTTCGGTCGGAATAACAGACAAGGTAAGGAGGCGCTGCCAGAGCAGCTTGGTGCCATCGGCGCTACGAGATTCCTCCCTCTGTTTGGAATGACAAGGGAAGGGGGTGGTTCAGGGTGCGCAACTCCTGATGTAGCTTCTTCGGCACGCGCTGATAGGTACTCAGGTATTTTCCGCTACCTCTAGCAGCCCCTCGCGCAGCCGCTGCAAGTCCTCCTCGTTGTTGAAGAAGCCGGTGGAGACGCGCAGGTGATTGGAGTGGGGCAGGAAGCGGATCACGACGCCCTGCTCCGCCAGTGTCTCCACGATCGGCATCGGCTCCCGCTCGCCAAGGCTGAACGTGGTGAGCCCGGCGTGCTGCTCCGGCGAGTGGACGGTGACGGCGGGCAGGGAGGCGAGCATCTCGTGGCAGCGGCGGGTCATCTCGGCGGTGCGCTCGAACACGAAGGGGTAACTCACCCCGTCCTCCAGCCAGTGGAGGCTCTTGCGCATGCCATAGAGCGCAGGCCAGTAGACACTGCTGACCTCGTAGCGGCGCGCCCCGAGTGAGGGAATGAAGTAGGCGGTGTCATCGCTGGCGTCCATGTCCCGCTTCGAGAAGAAGCCGACGAAGGTGGGGGCGAGGGCGGGGATCTGATCTCGGCGCACGAAGAACGCGCCAAGGCCCTCCGGCCCCAGTAGCCACTTCTGACCGGGAATCGCGTAGTAATCCGCTGTTCAGGTATGCCAGTTCCTGCGTGACCGGCAGTTCCTCGCGAATGGCTTCAATGGTAAGTGGCATGTTCTGCTTCCTGACTGTACTGTGGCCTGTTTGTTGATTGTACCAACGATCGACGAAGATGGAAGCCAGGAAGACAGCAACGACCGCACGGTAGCGTATCCGGCTCAGTAAGTGCGCTCCACAACAACGTCTGTCCGATTCCCTATCTCTTGGATGGCGCGCCAAAAAGGACGCAACAGAGACGCACGAGAGGACTTATTGAGGACGCTCGGCCTCTATAGTGGAAGCAAGAGGGTTACTCAAGACGTTGTAACCCAAGGAAATGTTTTCACCCAGTCACAACAGGAGATTTATCATGCGCAACGTAACGATCGAGCAGGTACACGCAGCCTACGATGCAACAGAGCAGGAGCTTATCCACCTGGAGGCGCGACGCGCCGAGCTGCAGAACCGGCAGATAGCACTTTCCCTACTTCATCAATTTCAGTGCAAGGGCGTGACGCGCTCGGAGTGGATTTGGTTCATTCCGGGGAACGTCGGCTAAGTCAAGTTTCGCTCATGATGCATGTTGCATGTTGCGTGGTGCGTGGTGCGTGGTGCGTGAACTGTAGGTGAGGTGGGTGAGCATGATGAGTGCAATGGCCGATCACGCTCCCCGCTCTCCGCTCCCCGAGCCGTTCCGCTCCCCGCTCCACGACTTTAGTTTCATGTGCTCGGATGGGTAGAGGAGGGTTTCATGGCTCACGTAGATTTGCATGCTGCTGAGATCTCTCAAAGAGGCAGCGGAACGTTGGTTAGGATTCGTAGGGCAGGGCCGGAGGATGTGGTGCTGATTCTGGCAATGCATGATCGCCTCTCGGCAGATACGATCCATGCGCGCTACTTCTCGTCTTACACGCCATCCTATGAGGAGATCGAGCGCATCTGCCATCTCCAACCGGAGGAGGGAGCAGCATGGGTGGCTGTGGCGGGAAGTGCGGGAGAGATGGTGGTCGGCATCGCCTACTACATGATCACGCATTCACAACGTCCGATCAAGGCGGAGGTGGCCTTTCTCGTCGAGGATGCTTTCCAAGGGCAGGGAGTGGGGCAGCGGTTGTTCCGGCATCTCAGTTCCCACGCGCTTGCGCAGGGCATTCACTCATTGCACGCCTACGTCGATGCCTCTAACCGTTCGATGATGCGGGTCTTCGCGAGGGGCGGCTTCCCTTATACCTCCACTATCTCCTACGGGCTCCGCGACGTGCAGATGTTGCTCGATCCTGGGGAGGCGAAGGCGTCACGGAGATGGGTGATACCTGAAACCATCACGATGAAGTGGCCCGGCGCGGCGGAGGCAAGTACCTATGCCAGGGCAAGCTAGTAAAGGGTGAAGGATGAAGGATGAAGGATGAAGGATGAAGACTACGGCTAGCTGGTGCGGTGCGGGTACGGCTTTGAGAGGCTTTACCGGTATGGGGATGGGCTCGCCGATTGGTACGACGCGGGTTATCCGCTCGAAGGTTCCGTGGTATCAGAGAGCAAGCCATCGACCATCCGAGCGGCGATGATGAGCGCGTGCTCAACTCTAGCCTATCCTTGAACAGGCGATAGATCCTCGATGAGCTGGCTGGCCGTTGTCTGCCAGTCGCTCGTCCGCCCCTGGACTTGGGCTCGGACCGCCGTTTCGGTAGGTAGGTAGGTTGTCAATTCGGCGAGGTGCTTCCGGGCTTTCTCTTTGCTTTCATAGGTACTGGTAGGGTGATGCTCGGCTAACGCGAGGAGTTTCAGCGCGCGTTCCGTCTCGCCTTCTCGCGCCAGGCAAGCAGCCACGCTCACAAAGACATCTATCGCCACGGGCGCCAAGCGATGCTTGGTCGCCAGATGAAGTGCCTGTGCAAGATAGTGTTGGGCCTCCTGCATACGACTCTCCATAACAGCAATGTGGCCCAGGTGGCGCAGAACGGAGGCGATTTCAGGTTCGTTGTCGATGTCTTCCCAAACTGCCAGGGCTTCTTGCTGGAGCTGTTCTGCTTGGGCGTATTTGCCCTCGTCTTGGGCTAGACAACCCAGGCCACTCAGGCAACGGGCCATCAAAGGGCGGTGCCCAACGGCTCTGGAAGCAGTTAAACTCACCTCATACAACCGTTGTGCCTCTTCGTGTCGACCCTGCATCCGCAAGGCATCTCCAAGGTAGCATTGCGTCGAGTCGATATCCCAACGGCTGCCAACCTCTTCAAAGATCGTCAGACTTGTCTGAACCTCTTTCACGGCGCGCGCAACCTCGCCTTGGGCAACAGCTAGCCGACCAAGCTCACGCCGCGCGTACGCCTGACCAAGCAGATCGTTGAGATCCCGGCTAATCTGTACGGCTTCGTCCAGCAGCTGTTTGGCACGTAAGTACTCGCCAAGCGGAATCACTGTTAGTCCGAGGGTAAGCGCAGCATACGTGCGTACGCGTCGTTCGCCAACCTCCCGGCATACACTCAGGCACTCCTGTAGGTACTGCTCCGCCTCTTGCAGCTTTCCCTCCAACTGAGCTGACGCCCCTAAAAGCCTCAGGCAGCCCGCCTTCAACCAGTGGTCACCGGTTTCCTGGAAAAGTGCCAAGCTCTCGCTCGCAATCCGCTTTGCCTCACTATGATTACCCTGTGTCACAAGGAGAAAGCCCAACCAGCCTAGGGCGAAGGATTCTTTCTGCCGATCGGGAGGAGTAGCCTGGCGCATCAGGGAAATACCTTCCTCCATCAAGTCACGCCCTTCATCCAAACCACCTCGACGACCGCACAAACTACCCTGCCCAGCCAGCAGAAATCCTAGTAAGGTTCTGTGTTCCTCCAAGCTAGTGGAATTGTCAGCTTCGACGGCGGTGGGGGAAAAAGCAGTAACTGCCTGCTCGAAGGCAGCCTCTCCCTCATGAATCGATCCACGGAATTCGTTAAACAACCAGAAGCACTCCGCCGCTTGCGCCAGCGCCTGCGCGTCACGAGAGGTCACCGCATGGTGCCACGCCGCTCGCACATTATCGATTTCGCTGGCAATTTCGTCCAGCACTTCTTTCTGTCGGCTGCCTTTTATACCGGATGTGCGCTCATGCAAGAAAGCTGTGTAGTAAGCGCTGTGCCGGTCTCGCACCACTTCAAAGTCATCGAGCGCATCCTTCAGATGCTCCTCTGCAAACTGGCGGACCAACTCATGCATATCGAAACGCCCGTGGCGGTCGCGTCGAAGCAGAGCCTTGTCAACCAAGGAGGAGAGCAAGGGCAGTGTTGCCCCAGCCACCTCCTCAGCTGCCTCACGCAGACACCCACCACGGAACACCGATAGCCGGCGCAACACGTCTTTCTCGGCTTCCGAGAGATGTTCCCACGTCTGTGCGAAAACGGCTTTCAAGCTGCGGTGTCGCTCCGGCACGTTGCGCAGCGACGTCGCCAGAAAATCAATATTGCGTGTGATCTCGTCGGCAATCTCCTCACAGGTCATAGTTCGCACCCACGGCGCGGCTAGTTCCAGCCCCAGCGGCATGCCGTCCAGCAAACGGCAGATGCGAACCACGTGGGCCATCGTGTCGGGTGACAGGGAAAAGATGGCATTGGCCTGGCGAGCCCGCCGGATGAACAGTTGCACCGCATCGAAGGCTTCGAGTACTGCCACGTCTTCAATCGTTACTGGCTGCTCTTCCGGCGGAAATCCCAGTCCTTGCACTTCATAGCTCCATTCCTCCAACAGGTTGAGTCGCACGCGGGATGTGACCAGCAGTGCGACGTGTGGCGCAGCATCCAGAATCTCCGAAAGGAAGTCCGCGCCATCGAGAAGATGCTCGAAGTTATCCAGGATTAGGAGCAGTTCCTTCTCACGCAGATGGTGGAGCAGTTGTGTTTTCGGCTCGGTCCCACCATGGAACTTGAAGTTGAGCGCTTCAGCCACGGCCGATACGATCAGCTCCGGCCCGCTGACGGAGGCGAGGCCAGCAAAGTAGACACCCTCTGGAAAGGCGTGCATGACCTGCGAGGCAACCTCGACGGCCAACCGCGTCTTGCCGATACCGCCGGGGCCGATCAGGGTCAGCAGACGGCAATCGGGGTCGCCCACAAGCAGGCGGTGGATATCCGCCAGTTCTTGCTCGCGGCCAATAAAGGGGGTGGGTTGGGATGGTAGACCAAGGGCGCTCTGTTTGCGTCCATCAGAGGAATACTTGCCGGGGGCGGGCAAAGGTACCGGCGTGTGAGGGAAGGTTCCACCGCGTTCTTGCGTCCCTTCGATACCCAGGGCATCGAGTAGCGCTTTTGCCTCCCGCAAGTCACCCGTAGCTTTGGCAGTTGGCACCTCGCCGCGGGAGAGCCGCTCGTAGAGGGTTTGGGTCTCGAGGGAGGGTGGCACGCCCACTTCCTCCTCCAGCGCCTGCACGCAGCGCCGGTAGGCACTCGCCATGCCCGCCAAGTCGCCTTGCGCGGCGCAGGCTGTCATGAGGGCGCGATAGGCTGGCTCCGGCACGTGGCCCTGCGCGATCCAGTGCTCGGCCCAGCGGCGCACCTCCCGCCAGCGCCCCATGGCCTGCAGTTGCTCCAACAAGCGTTCCATGTGCCGCTCAAAGAGGGCGCGCAGCCGCTCCCGCTCCAGCAATACCCAGTCCTCATAGAAGCCGGGCAGCAACTCCCCCTGGTAGGCCGCGACGGCCCGCATCAAGGCCTCGGTATCAGCGTTGGCCTTGTCATCTTCCAACAGCGCCACGTCCAAGTGGTAGGGGGCGCTCGTATCAAAGGCCAGCGTCGTCTTATCGCTGAGCAGGTAGCGCTCACCGATCGCTTGGCGCACGCGGTAGATAGCATTACGCAGGTTCTTGCGGGCACTGCTCTCCAGCGAATCGGGCCACAGTAGGCCGGCCAATTGCTCACGACGATGGGAAATGCCCGCATTCAACAGGAGATAAGCCAACAACGTCTGCGCGGGGCGGGAGGAGAAGTCCACCGCCTCCCCATCCAACCGCACCTCGAACCGTCCCAGGAGATTTATTGCCAGCATCTTCTCTTCTCCAAAGGAATAACACAGCGAGGTAGGGCACGACAGCCGACAGCAGCCAACTCGCTGCCCCAACGACAACGCAGGAGAAATACCTTAGCACGTGCTCTGTCAGCCGCCGGAACGCGAGCGTGCTTATAAGGACGCGGATCGCGTGCCGAGCGAATTCGTACAAGTTATGACGGACCTTGCTCGCGACACGTGGCTATCACATGCTCCAGTATACGCCCTTTTCTCCACCTGTTCAACGGTCAAATGTCGCATCGTGACGGTCATTCCATCATCTGATTGCCATCAATTTCCAGAAAGGACGCTGCGTGGACGTCTGGTTGACGCTGCTGGGACGTATACGGAGTAGAGTGTAATCAGAAAAGACGGTTGAACACCCAGCATCGGTGATGAGCTTACCGTTAAACGCTTTCTGATACGCTTTCACCAACGAACTGGATACTCTAGGTCGTTATCCTGAAGACTACGCTGAAGACGACAACATACATGGTAACAGTCATTGAAACAATAGTTAGAAAGAGGAGGCAACAATGTTCTCTGTAGATGTAGCACACACCGTTCACCAGGAGAGAATGGCAGACTTGAGGCGGCAAACAGCGCACCACCGACTGGTGAAAGCAGCTCAGGCCGACAATCCAGGTCGGGTCTCAACGGTACGGATGCTAGCGTATGGCATCGGTGACCTCCTGGTCAAACGGAGGCTTCGTGCGCGGCAGCCAGAGGTGTCGCCGTCGAATGCAGCACAGAGTTGCTAGGCTCGGAGGAGGATAACCTTCTCCAGTAGGGGCAAGCCATTCAAACACAGGTTACAAGAGAGGTGAGAGATGAATATCAACGTTATCGAACGGATCGAGGATACGCCGTCACTCGCGACTCTGACGGACACCTCCACGCTCCAAAGCCAGCTAGACTTCCTGGAGGCGTGGCGCAAGAGGGAGTGGGAACGAGCCCAGCTCACAACAGGTGCGATTCGCACGGGCTGTCTCGCCCAGCTGAACCGGCTCGACAAGGAGATCGCCCGCAACAAACGCTTCCTCGCCAAACGCGGCGTGTGATGTAGAACACAACGAGGGAATCCAGAAACCCAGTCAAGCAACGATCAAAAGGAGAAATCATGTACAACCCCACTCACTACCATTGGCTAGCCGAGACGTATCGCGAAGAACGCCGGCAAGAAGCAGCCAGACAGCGCCTGCTCACCGAAGCTGCACGTGCGACGCAAGTGTCACACAAACCCATCTTTGCTAAGGCTTCGCTTGGCCGCTTGGCAACTTTGTTCTTGTACCGTTTGCGTCATCAAGTGTCATGAACGCTTCACGTGCGACGGGAAGGGAAGGATGAAAAGCAGAGCATATTGAGCACCACCGCTTGCTCAAGAAGAGTACGCATTACGTCTTACGTTTTACGCATCACCTTCTACCTATTACGAAAGGGACTGAGAAGTGACACCTCAACAAATCCAACTGGTGCAGGAAACATTCGAGATGGTGGCCCCGATTGCCGACACGGCCGCGGCCCTCTTTTACGAGCGACTGTTCACACTGGACCCATCACTACGACCCATGTTCAAGAGCGACATGAAACAGCAGGGGAAAAAGCTGATGACCACACTGGCATTGGCGGTACGCGGGCTGGACAGACCGGAACAGATCCTGCCGGCCGTACGGCATCTGGGACAGCGCCACGTGAGCTATGGCGTGCGGCCGGCCCACTACCAGACGGTAGGCGAGGCGCTGCTTTGGGCACTAGAGCAGGGTCTGGGTGACGCCTTCACGGCCGAGGTCAAAGCTACCTGGGCGGCGGCCTACGCCCTGTTAGCCAACGTGATGCAGGATGCAGCGTCGCAGGTAGAGGGCTCGCGGGCGGCTTGAACCCCTGCAAATGTGCTAGAGGGTTGGCCTATGGATCCGATAACCATTCGAGGCGCGCGGGTTGATGATTTTCCCAGTATTATCAAGATCAACGAAAGTGGTCGCCCCGGTGTAGCGCCGCTGGATGCGGCGGAACTTGCGACACTCTTGAAGGAGTCGCCATGCTTTTACGTTGCCGAGGCTGGCGCGCAGGTGGCGGGATACCTGATAGCCTATACCCCGCGTTCGACCTACGATGGAGAGGAATTTGCCTGGTTCCAGCGTCGCTACACCGATTTCCTGTACATCGATCAGGTAGCGGTCGCGGAAATGATGCGCCGGCGCCATGTCGCCTCTAGACTCTATCAGTGGGCAAAGGATATCGCACTTCAGAAAGGATTGAGCTCTCTAGTATGCGAGTTGAATATCGAGCCGCCGAATCCCGTATCGCGCGCCTTTCACGCGAATCAAGGATTTGTGAGAGTGGGGGTGCTAGACGTCCAAGATGGGCGAAGGGTCGCCCTACGAAGGGGACTGGTGGGGGTCAGAGCCACCTGGACCTGAGGTAGGTCCAAGCCGATGAACTCCAAGTTAAGACGCAGGATGACTCCGATTCATCCTTCATCCTTCCCTCTCCCGCGGCACCAACTTGTAGCCCACGCCCCGTACCGTCTGGATCATGAGCGGTGCGGAGGCGTCCTCCTCGAGCTTCTGGCGTAGCCACCGTATGTGAGGGTACACCAGGTGCGTCTCACCGGCATATGCTGGGCCCCACACGCTCGCGAGGAGATCCTCCAGGGGGATGGCCCGCCCCGCTTCGGCTGCGAGGGCATAGAGGAGGTCGAAGGCACGCGGTGTCAGCTCGACCGGGGTATGATCAAGCGTCACCCTGCGCGCGAGGGGATCGATCGTCAGGTTGCCCACCCTCACGGGCGCAAGCTCGCGAGGTGCTTCCTTGCGCTGTGCCGCTCGCCGCAGGACCCGCCTGATGCGGGCCAGGAGCACATCCTGGCTAAAAGGCTTGGTGATATAGTCGTCTGCCCCCACCTCCAGGCCCAACACCTCGTCCAGCTCGCGGCGGCGTGCCGTCAGCAAGATGACCGGCACGTGCTGCTGCTTCAGATAACGTAGCGCCTCCAGGCCATCCATGCCCGGTAGGCCGATGTCGAGGAGGATCAAGTCGGGGGAGCTGGTGCGCAGCAGCTTGAGCGCCTCCTCAGCACTCGCCGCACGCTGCACCCTGTAGCCCGCATTTTCTAGATGAAAGCTCAGACTGCTGCGCATCAGCTGGTCGTCGTCGATAACCAGAATCTCTTTTCTCACGACACTACTTTCCTGGCCTGATGCGGTCTTGGTTCAGGCAGTAAACCAACCCGTAGCACAATGTATGATTAAGATCTAGGGTAGTAGACCCAGGCCAGATTACAAGGGCCAATCGGCCCGATTCCCCTGCCCGATCGGGCAATTCTGCTAAAGTTGAACTGGTTAATCGCTAATCACCAACTACTAACCACTAGCCACTAGCCACTGACCCCACGCTTGGCGTTCTTTTTGACAACCAGAGAATGACAAGTGACACTTGAACATCGACATCCGTACGATTATAGAGCCGAAGATGTGGAACTAAGGATGGTCTGTTGCACGTTGCATGTTGCATGTGCGCGGCGCGCATGTGCGTCGCACACATGTTACAGTGGGCGTAGGTGGTTTGCATTTTGCGCCTCGGGTGAAACGACTTTAGATTCAGAGGATCAACTGAGCAAGGTAGTCAAGTAGAGCCGAGCGGCTTGCAGATGTACGCCAACCACAAAGGCACAAAGGAAAGGATTCACAAAGAGCCTTAGGAACTAGAGCTCTGGTACTACTTCTGTTCCGGAAGACTCGTATGAAGGGATTGAGCAATGGCAAGCTTTATCGTCGTCCCATTGGATGGCTCGTCGTTGGCCGAGCAGGCGCTGCCACTCGCCGTCCAGATCGCGAAGCAAACCGACGCGGTTCTGCTTCTGATCCGCGTGGTCCCTCCGATGCCCCTCCGTTACACGCCCGGCAGCATGGCGAACGTGCAGCGCCTGTGGGAGACGTTACGGGCGGCGGCGAACCGCTACTTGGATGATGTCGCGCGGCGGCTGGCAGAGACAGGGGTGCCTGTGGTGACTCGTCTAGTCGAAGGGGATGTCGGCGAGTCCATTGCCGACATGGCCGATGCCCATCTGACCTCCTACACTGTGATCAGCACGCATGGCCACACGGGAGTGAGACGGTGGAGGGTGGGGAGTGTGGCAAACCGTGTGCTGCACCTGACCCGATGTCCGCTCTTCATCCTGCGCCCGCGCGAGGAGCAGCAGATCGATCTGGTGAATCTGCCTGAGATCAACCGTATCGTCGTACCATTGGACGGATCTCCCCTAGCGGAGAAAGTGCTACCCCACGCACAGGAAGTCGCACAAGTGTGCGACGCGGAGCTCCTGCTTTTCCGAGCGCTTGCCCCTATGCCACCCGCTCTGGTAGGTGCTGGACGAACCTCGCTCGAAGCGGAGTGGTATGATCCCCTGCGCCAGGGGGCGCAGGATTACCTCTCGCGCGTCGCGAGTCGCCTACAAGCGGAAGGAGCCAACGTGCGCCTCGAGATCGCGCGTGGTCCGGCCGCAGATGCGATTCTTGAGTTGGCAGGGAGGGAAGAGGCTGACCTGATCGCGATGACAACCCATGTGCGTGAGGGATTCAGGCGCGCCATGCTAGGCAGCGTGACGGACCGGGTGGTGCGGGCGGGCGAGGTTCCTGTTCTGGTGACACGGCCATCCGTAGGAGGAAGGATGAAGGAGGAAGGATGAAGGATGAAAGGGCTAGGCGTGAGTTGTGTCGTGATTCATCCTTCCTCCTTTATCGAGCGCAGATCTTGTCCATAGTGTAGGCAACGCTTTGTTCCAGTGTCATCGCCTGTCCCTCGGCCCAGGCGGCCGCAAACTCGACCTCGTCCAATTGACGTCGCACGAGCGCCAAGCTACGGTCAAACTCGGCACGGTCGGTTGGGGAGAGGACGGCACCAATCGCGTCAAGGGCCGCGGCGGTGGCTGAGAAGAGTCGCGCCGCGCGGACGGCTTGGCCTTGCATCGCCAGTATGCCTGCTAGGCCCGCCAGAGACCAGGCGATGCCGAGCTGGTCGCCTTGTTCCTGAAACATCGCGAGGCTTTCTGCAAAGCGTGCGGCTGCTTCCTCGTACTCACGGCGATACTGGGCGACGTACGCCAGGTTATGCAGGGCGGTGGCGATCCCTCCCTTATCCG
>JALZCF010000311.1 GCA_030863245.1 Chloroflexota bacterium | reverse complement strand
GAGAATGGGGGAGGCTGGGGCAAACCTCTGGTTGCCGCTTTGCAGGCTCAGTGTCGCGACGACGCTGCCCGACTGCTCACATTGGCTGAGGGAATATCCGCTGAGCAGGGAGTTCCGATGATCGATGAGATGCTTCGTCGGCTTGCGGCGTATCGGACGGTTTTGGGTCATGATCTGGTGGCGCCACAGCAGCCACTCCCCCCAGTGCACGCGCTGGACTTCGAAACGGTTCGTATCTATCCCGCTGATACACGGCCTGCCCTTCCTCCAAACTTGCCGGACCCGGAGGCATGCGATCCGTTAACGCGCAACGTCGGGCGAGCTCCACGTTCGTGACGGCGACCTCTGCCTTTTTTGACGGCGATCTCCAGTTCCTGAAGGATAGCAAGATCCAGATGCAAGGCACGGATGGGAGGAACAGCCATTGATCGTATTACTCGGCGCCGGCACTGAGACACCGTGATTTCTTCGCGCTGAACGCCAGCAACGCTGAAGGAAGACGTAATAGGGCCGCTCAGATGTCCTCTGCTGCTCCGTCGGCCAGTGGCTTGCATTTTGATTAGCATACTATTTCCATCGTCCTCAGCGTACAGTTTGCGAAGCGACGGACGAAGTATGAGCACGTCGTAGCAGGTCAGAGTTCCTAATTCCGCAGGGGCTCCTTAGAGTGTGTTGAGAAACCCCGTATGCAGGTCGGGGTAACTCCTGTGCATGGAGCGAAAGAGATACCCCACCGATTTGACCGATGCGCAGTGGGCGCGGCTCGCTCCCCTGCTGGCGCGTGATCGCTCGAAGGGAGGTCGCCCCCGAACCTACCCGCTGCGCGAGATTGTGAATGCCTTGTTGTACGTGCTGCGTGGCGGCATCTCGTGGCGAGCGATCCCGCATGATCTGCCTCCGTGGGATAACGTGTACGATCATTATCGCCGCTGGAAGAGGGATGGCACACTGGAGCGCGTGCATAACGCCCTGCGCCAGAACCTACGTCTTTCCTCCGGCCGAGAGCCAAGCCCAAGCGCTGTCATCCTCGACTCCCAGTCGGTGAAGACGACGGAAAAAGGGGGCCGCGCGGCTACGACGGCGGCAAAGGCATCGTAGGCAGAAAACGCCACATCGTGGTCGACACGCTGGGCCTGCTGCATGGGCTGCTCGTGCATGAGGCGAACCTCTCGGCCCGGCGCATGGCCGAGCCCGTGCTCTCGCAGCTTGGCTGGGAGGCGTACCCTCGCCTGGCGGTGGTCTACGCCGACCGTGCTTACCAGGGGCCGCTGGAGGAGTGGGCGGCCCGTGAACTGGGGCTGTGGCTGCTGATCGTGCCCAAGCTGGCCGGGCAGAGCACCTTCGTGGCGCTGAAGAAGCGCTGGATTGTGGAGCGTACCTTTGCCTGGCTGCTCAAGTGCCGCCGCCTCAGCCGCGATTACGAGGCGCTGCCTGAGTCGAGCGAAGCCTGGATCCGCCTGACGATGATCGGCCTCATGCTGCGGCGCCTTTGCCCAAGCTGAGTATCTCAACATACTCTAATACTACTTTGTCACATTTCCCGCTCGGTTCCGACGCCGGCGTCAGATTTGTGTGAGGTGGCACGTTGGATAGGAGCGGCATCGCAGGTGATTCCGCGATTGAGGTGAGCCTGGAACCCTTCAGTGGAGACGTGAGATGCGTAGAAGAGCCGCGTTTGGTGCGCTGATCCTCATGCTGGCAGTAGTGCCCGGTTGCCACTCCTCCCTCCTGGACCTGGGATCGGAAGCGGATAGACAGGGGGTGGTGGACGGGAAGAACGAGGTCATGGTCAACGGCATTCGCGTGACGTTGTCACTCAGTCCCTCCGAGGTAGAGCGGACCTACAGCTTTACGGCTCGGGTCTCACTCACCAACACTGGGTCTCAGACGGCCACCTGGACCAGCGGGTATGGATGCCTCGCATTCTTGAATGTCTACCGGAGTGGAGAGCGCATCCCCTTGAAGGGAACCGATTTCGGCTGTATTGCCGCCGTCGGTTCGTGGCAGATCGCGCCCGGCGATTCACTCGTGGGCGAGTATCCACTCCGGGCACAGAGGACGGATGGAGCGCCCCTAGCACCGGGAGAGTACCGTCTGGAGGCGGATCTCAACACGGCGAGCGGCCTCACGCTCGAACACAGGCTTGTGGTGAAGTAATCCCCTGCGGGATCGTTCTTCTGTCCGCACACCGTCGGCTCTTCACCGACATGACAGAGTAGCACTAAGCGTTCGTGTGGCCTCGACACGCTAGGAGAAGCGGCCTGCACCGTGGCGGTACAACAGAAAGGAGAGCGTTCAAGAACAGTCGGAGCGACCCTCTCGCAGTGCGCGAATCCTTCATCATGGTCCGGACGCTACAGGTGCTCCACAGCAGAGGCCGGATATACGACTGCAACCATACCCCTCCACCCTCTGCTACCGTCTCGCTCTGGACAACAGGGAGGAGTCCATATACGCCTGGTTAGACCTACGGGCAGACCTACTGGGCTGCGCCGTGTCGTGCGAAGAAGCGCCAAATCTCCGCAGGGCCGTCGAGCCCTGGGTGGGTTCGGCCCAGGATTCGGGGAAAACGCGCGCGTGGCTGAGGCAGCGTGTGTCCACCCCCGTAGATCGTGTAGAGCACGACCTCGGCGCCCGTGGCGGAGTGCCACCGCGCACGCTCGGCCGAGGTCGGTGGGGAGCCCTCCTGTGGGATCTTTTCGATGACTGGAGCGTCGGGAATCGCATTCCTTTGGGCGAAGTAGGCGGCGGACTCGCGCGCGGAGCGCACGCTGCCGCGATCGGCGAAGCCAAAGAGCGTTACCCTTCCCCCCTGGTACGGGTTGATCGGATCCTCCGTGCCGTTGAGGATCAGCACCGGGGTTGCGCCGGCTCTGGGCGCGCAGTCGGAGTTCTCCTCCGTGGGCAGGTTTGCCGCCACCGCCGCCACGGCGCGAATTAGCTCCGGTGCTTCCAGCGCGAGGCGGTAGGCGAGGTGCGCTCCATTGGAGTAACCCACAGCAAAGACTCGGGCTGAGTCCACGCCGTACGTGGCGCGAAAGTGCGCGACCAGTCCGCGCATGAAACTCACGTCGTCCATTCCCAGGCGCTTGGCAGCATACGGCGCCTGCTTGCGGCAGTCGTTCCAGTGGCGCTCGTACCCTTCCGGGTAGACTACGAGGAAGCCGTGCTCATCGGCCAGGCGCTCGAAGCCGTAGCCCGTGACTTGGCGCATCTGCTCAGCGTTGCTCGTTGCCCCA
>JALZCF010000308.1 GCA_030863245.1 Chloroflexota bacterium | reverse complement strand
CGTCTACCTTGGGAGCCGCATGGACGACGGCCTCGATATGCCACCCTACCTCTTCTACAAGTTTGAATATGAGGACGTTGCGTGCACGCTACACCGATTCTTGGCTTTGAAGGACGCACAGGGGTGGGAGTGGGACACGGTGATGCCGGTTGATATAGTGAGCCTGCCGCTGGCTCTTGCGCTGGCAACTCACCTTGGCGTCGGCACCGAACCACTGAAAGAGGGAAGGACCCTCGTGGTGCAGGCCCTAGGCGAGACAGTTGAGGGCCTGCAGGATGCCGCAGAGCGCCTGCGTAACGCACAGACCTTCTGCCTGTCGGCCTGTTGGCCCGAAGAGTGGCGACCGGATATCGTCGGCGTCGCAACGCCGATCGTTGGTTCCTTGCCCTGGTACCGCACCCGTGCCGTGAGCCAGTTACATGCGATCATCTTTGGTGATGACGCCTCCGACACACTCAAACAGCAAGTATGGCAGGATCCGCGTTCGCCTGAAGCCATCGCTGATGACATTCTGGCGGCCCTCGTCACGATTTCCGACGAGCCGAACCTCCCCATGCAGGTAGAGTACTACCAGCAACACGCCCAGCTCCGATGGCAAGTCGAGCCGCAGGGGGGAGGGATGGGTTGTTAGGGGCAAGAGGGAAGAGAGGAATGTCTAGGAAGAAGCGCTGGTTAGAGGAAACCTACCAGCCATTCGTCGCCGGGCGAGGCGAGCGGCAGGCACAGTTCGAGACGCTGTCCGACATTCCCGTCGAGCCGCTGTATACGCCCGAGGATGTGAGGCTCGATTATGAGGAGGATTTGGGGTACCCCGGCGAGTACCCCTTCACCCGCGGCATCTATCCCACAATGTATCGTGGTCGGCTCTGGACGATGCGACAGTACGCAGGTTTCTCCACGGCTGAGGAATCAAACCAGCGCTACAAGTACCTGCTCGAGCGTGGCACGACAGGCCTCTCGGTTGCCTTCGACCTGCCCACACAGCTCGGCTACGACGCAGACGACCCGATAAGCATTGGGGAGGTGGGCAAAGTTGGTGTTTCTATCTCCTCACTTGAGGATATGGAAACCCTCTTCGACGGGATCCCGCTGGACAAAGTCTCTACCTCGATGACCATCAACGCCCCGGCTGCTGTGCTGTGGGCAATGTACATTGCGGTTGCTCGAAAGCAGGGCGTGGAGCCCAAGCAGCTACGTGGCACCATCCAGAACGATATTCTGAAGGAGTATCTCGCGCGCGGCACCTACATCTACCCGCCCGGCCCCTCGATGCGCCTGGTAACCGATATCTTCGCCCATGCTAAGAACGAGCTACCCAAGTGGAACCCTATCTCTATCTCTGGCTACCACATCCGGGAGGCTGGCTCCACCGCCGTGCAGGAGGTCGCCTTCACCCTCGCCAACGCTATCACCTACGTGGAGGCAGCCTTGGAGGCGGGGATGGATGTAGACGAGTTTGCCGGGCAGTTGGCTTTCTTCTTCAACGCGCACAACACCTTCTTTGAAGAGGTCGCCAAATTCCGGGCCGCACGTCGTCTTTGGGCACGTATCATGCGCGAGCGCTTCGGTGCACAGGAGCCGCGCTCCTGGATGCTCCGCTTCCACACGCAAACGGGCGGCTCGACTCTAACCGCACAGCAGCCCGAGAACAACATCGTGCGTGTGGCGCTCCAGGCACTGGCGGCCGTTCTCGGCGGCACACAGTCGCTCCATACCAACTCGATGGATGAGGCGCTCGGCCTGCCCACCGAGAAAGCAGCCGAGATCGCGCTCCGAACCCAACAGGTCATCGCCCACGAGAGTGGCACTCCCGACACCATCGACCCGCTGGCTGGCTCCTACTACGTCGAGTCACTCACCAACGAGATCGAAGAGCAGGCACGTGAGTACATCGAGCAGATCGATGAGCTGGGGGGTGCATTACGAGCTATCGACCTAGGCTGGATGCAGGCTGAGATCCAGAATGCGGCCTACGAGTACCAGAAGGCGGTGGAGAAGGGCAGGCAGATCGTCGTCGGTCAAAATGCCTTCGTCTCCAGTGAGGAGCCGACCGTCGAGATCCTCAAGATCGATGAGGCCATCCGTGACCAACAGGCCGCCAAGCTCGCCGCGTTGCGCGAGCGCCGCGACCCTGTCGTCGTCCGGCAATGCCTCGAGGCGCTGGCAGAGGCGGCACAGGGCACCGACAATCTTATGCCCTACATCCTCGACGCGGTCGAGGCCTACGCTACAACCGGCGAGATCTGCAACACGCTGAGACAGGTATGGGGCGAGTATCGCCCAGAGGTCTTCGTCTAGCACGCCCAACTCAAACCCTCCCGCCCCTGCTTCTCTCAGCAGAAAAAGTACCCACACGCCGCGTCGTGGGTACTTTTTTTGTAACGACTCAGGTGGCCGGCACTTTGTCGAGAGATAACCGCCCGACGTGCGCTCAATTGAAGTGCCGGGCACCTCACGGGCTATAATCTTGGCGACGATTTTGCTAGGAACTATTAACGAACACAAGCAGTAACACTGTAAGCTTCCATAGCTCCTACAGCTCCCATAGCTCCCGTAGCAGCTATGAGCGCGATGAGTAACAGAAAGAGTACAAGCGTGTTCGATCATCTGGATCACGTCGGCATCGCTGTCGAGGACATGGAGACCGCCATCGAGCTTTATCGGGACCTCTTTGGTATGAGGGTGACGCACGACGAGAGTGTGGTGGAGCAGGGAACGCGCGTCGTCTTTCTAGCCCCGAGGTCGGGACCCGATCTGGAGCTCCTGGCGGCGCTGGGAGCCGAGACGCCGGTAGGGAAATTCCTCGCCAAGCGCGGGCCCGGAATACATCATCTTTGTTACGCTGTAGCCAGTCTGGAGGAGGCTATCGCAAGGTGCCAGGCACGCGGCTTGCAGATGATTGACGAGGTGCCGCGGATCGGGGCAAAGGGCAAACGTCTGGCCTTCATCCACCCCAAATCAACCGGCGGTGTGCTGATCGAACTGTACCAAACGGAGCAAGGGAAAGATGGAACTACCAACACTCGCTGATTTGTGGGCGACCTCTTATCAGGTGGAACACCGTCGCTTCCATGTCAGGACGGAAGATGGGGTGCGTATCGCCGGTGTCCACCTCGATCGCCAGGACAGCGATACGCTCGTGATCTACCTCCATGGCTTTTTGGCAAACAAGAATCACATGCGTGTCCCGCGCTTCGTCGAGGCGCTTTCCGCACGCTTTGATGTGATGGCGATCGACCTGCGCGGTCACGGCGAGAGCGGCGGCGGCTGTAGCTTCGGCGCACATGAGGTGTTGGACATCCAGGCGACCGTGGAGTATGCACGCTCCCTCGGCTACGAGCGCATCACGACCATCGGCTCGTCCATGGGCGGCGCCTCTGTGATTCGCCACGCGGCACTCTACCACAGCCAGGATGGCGTGGTCACCATCGGCGCCTTTGCGGACCCGCAGGATATCGGACGACCGGGCTCTGACTATGGAGTGCAACTTCTCTATAACACCGGACGCTTGGGCGAGTTATGGAGCTACGTGACGCGCGGCACCCGACTGGATGCCTTACACGAGCACGAGCCCGCCCTGGAACTGGTGGGCGATGTTGCACCGATCCCTCTCCTGCTCATCCACGGCGAGTGGGACGCGACCGTCCACCCCCGCTCGGCCGAACTCCTCTACGAGAATGCAAGCGAGCCGAAAGAACTTGTCATCATCCCACGTGGTGGGCATGACTACCCCCATCTGACAGAAGAAACAATCGACCGCATCCAACGGTGGATGCTAAAGTACGGCCTAGACGAGCCGAAGGAGTGATCGACCATGGCACAGCTGTTTAGCCACGAGGCCCTGGAAAACATCGAGGAATTAGAGGAGCGATGGACGGAGACAACGCTCCAGAAAACGCTGAGTCGCTTCTCGGAGCGGAAACCGGAGGAGGAGTTTTTCACCACCTCCTCGCACGTCATCGACCGCCTCTACACACCGCTCGATATCGCTGATCTGAGTTACGAGCGTGACCTCGGCATGCCCGGCGAGTACCCCTTCACCCGCGGCATCCATGCCACGATGCACCGTGGCAGATTGTGGACCATGCGCATGTTCGCCGGCTTCGGCTCGGCGGAGGAGACGAACATGCGCTTCAAGTATTTACTGGAGCAGGGACAGACCGGCCTCTCGATCGCCTTCGATCTGCCGACGCTCTACGGCTACGATACGGACGCCCCAGAGGCAGAGGGCGAGTTCGGGATCTGTGGCGTGGCGATCTCTTCGCTGAAGGACATGGAGATCCTCCTCGACGACATCCCACTCGACCAGATCACCACCTCGATGACCATCAACTCCCCCGCCCCGATCATCTGGGCGATGTACATCGCCGCGGCGGAGAAGCGAGGCATCCCGCGTAGCGAATTGGGCGGCACCACCCAGAATGATATTCTCAAGGAGTACATCGCCCAGAAAGAGTTCATCTTCCCGCCGGAGCCCTCCATGCGCTTCGTGACGGACACGATCGAGTTCGGGACGGAGGAGATGCCGAAGTGGAACACCATCTCCATCTCTGGCTACCACATCCGAGAGGCCGGCTCCACCGCCGCACAGGAGCTTGCCTTCACGCTGGCCGATGGCTTCGAGTACGTCCGTTGGGCTATCGACCGGGGGCTGGACGTGGACGACTTTGCGCCGCGCCTCAGCTTCTTCTTCAATGCCCACAACGACTTCTTTGAGGAGATCGCCAAGTATCGTGCCGCACGCCGCATCTGGGCGCGAGAGATGCGGGAGACCTTCGGCGCCAAGAACCCCCGCTCCTGGCTGATGCGCTTCCACACCCAGACCGCAGGCGTCAGCCTGACCGCCCAGCAGCCCCTGAACAACGTCGCGCGCGTTGCGATCCAGGCCCTTGCGGCCGTCCTCGGCGGCACGCAGTCGCTCCATACCAACTCGTTGGATGAGGCCCTAGCACTGCCGAGCGAGCAGGCCGTGACGGTCGCGCTCCGCACCCAGCAGATCATCGCCCATGAGAGCGGCGTCACGAATACCGTCGATCCCCTGGGCGGCGCTTTCTTCATCGAGAAGCTGACCAACGAGATGGAGCAGGAGGCCTACGAGTACTTTGACAAGATCGAGCAGATCGGCGGCATGCTGCCTGCGATCCGGCAGGGCTTCTTCCAGCGCGAGATCGCCGATGCGGCAGCTCGCTATCAGTGGGAGATCGACACCCAGAAACGCGTCATCGTCGGCGTGAACGAGTACACGATGGGCGAGGACGTAGAGATCCCCATCCTCAAGATGGACGAGGAAGGCTACGAGCGCCAGGTCGCCCGTCTCAACCGCGTGCGCGAGGAGCGGGACAACGACGAGGTACAGCGCACCCTCACCGCTCTCCACGAGGCCGCCCGCCGCGACGACGTCAACCTCATGTACCCCCTCCTTGACGCCGTCAACGCCTACGCCACCCTCCAAGAAATGATGGACGTCCTGCGCGAGGAATGGGGCGAATATCGCGAGCCCCTAATTGTGTAGTATCAGTGGTGGTATAAAGCCTCACAAACAAACCGAAAACAAGCCTGGATTAGGGTATATCCTGATCCAGGCTTTCTGGTTCTAATACATTCGAAATTTGTTAGCCAGTACTCAAACGTCTACACTCAGGCCGTAAGAAAACAGTTCGAACGAAGATTAGGAATCAAACAGAAGAACTAGATGACCCCAAGAACCTCTACTACAACAACTTTCTCGCGCTTCGTCTGGCGCGATCGATATGCCCTCTACTTCGCCCTGTTCGTGGCGTGGGTCGCGATGCTGGGCAGTCTCTATTTCAGCGAGATACGCCACTTCCGCCCCTGTACCTGGTGCTGGTACCAGCGCATCCTGATGTACCCGTTGGCCCTCGGCGTCCTCCCGGTCGGCTTGCTGCGCCGGGATGATCAGTTGCCCTACTACACCCTCTTCTTCTCAGCGCTGGGCATCATGGCCTCTACCTACCATTACCTGCTCCAGAAAACCGATTGGTTTCTGGGCGGCACCGTGTGCGACCCCGCTACGCCCTGCAACCTCCAGTACATCAACTGGTTTGGCTTCATCACCATCCCCTTTCTCGCCCTGATCGCTTTCGTCCTCGTCTTCTTCGCCACCGTGGTGGTACTCACCTCCCGGGAAGAGCTATGGGATGAGGAGGAGTTCGAGGAAGAGTCGCCACCCTGGCTCCCGGTGGGCGCGATCATCGTTATTGCACTGCTCGCCTTCTCACCAGCATTTCTCGGTGGGGGTGCAGACGAAACGCCGGACGAAGTAGCGGCTGCTCCCCCCGTCTTGGCCGAAAGGCCCGACACCGGTCGCCAACTATACCTCGAGGCCTGCTCGGCCTGCCATGGTCCGGAAGGGGAAGGCATACCCGGCCTGGGCTCGCCCCTTGTGGACACAGAACTCACGCTGGAGAGTGACGCAGAGGAATGGATCGAACTCGTTCGCGAGGGCATCCCAGCAGACCACCCCGCCAACGAAACCGGCGTCCCCATGCCCCCCAGCGGCGGCCGCCCCGACCTCACCGACGCCGACCTCGCCAGCATCCTCGAGTATCTCCGCACCTTGTCAGGAGTAGCAAGCAGTAGATAGCAGGTGGTACATAGGGAACTCGAACCATAGCGTCTAGAGCGGCATCTAGGAAGCATCATTACGCTCCCCGCTCCCCGAACCTCGCCACCTACCAACCGACGTCCATCCATGAACCACTGGAAAATCCTCATCGTCGGCAGCGGCCCTGCCGGGAGCGCGACGGCGCTCGCCCTCGCGCAGCAGAGCCCTACCTTAGTCCGCGAGACGCTCATCCTGGAAAAGGCGATCCACCCCCGCCCCAAGCTCTGTGGTGGGGGTGTCACCTCGCTGGCTGATGAGCAGCTGCGCGCCCTGGGCGTCTGGCCGGAGATCCCAGAGTTTCCCATCTACCGTCTGCGTATGCAGATCGAGGGCGGGGGTGTTGAGCTGCGGAGCAGCGAGAGGCCAATCTTCCGCGTCATCGATCGGCGTCTCTTGGACCACGCCCTAGCGCGAGCGGCGGTGGAGCGAGGCGCTACCATACATGAGGGGGAAGCGGTCAAGCAGGTCGAGCTCCGCGACGATGGGGTTCGCGTGACGACGGAGCAGGGCCACTACGAGGCAGCCGCGCTTGTAGCGGCGGATGGCGCCAAGAGCGTCGTGCGCCGCCAGCTGCTCCCTCAAGACGAGTCCCGCATCTCCCGCCTGATGGAGATCCTCACGCCCGAGCCACCCGACCATCCCCTATTCAACGACCACTGCGCTATCTTCGACTACAACGGCGTTGTCGCCGGTGTGCAGGGCTACAGCTGGGATTTCCCAAGCATCCGGGATGGCAAGACGGTCATGAATCGCGGCATCTTCGACAGCCGAATCGCGACGAAGGCACCCCGGGCCGATCTGCGTCGCGCCTTTGACGACTTCCTGCCGCCCGACCGGCCCCTCGAGCGCTACAAGTTGATGGGGCACCCCGAGCGCTGGTACCATCCACGCACTACCCTGCACCTGCCCCGCGTGCTCTTCACCGGCGAGTCAGCAGGTATCGACCCCTTCGCCGGCGAGGGCATCGCCTTCGCCCTCGCCTACGGCCAGCGCGCGGCAGAAACGCTCCTCCAAGCCTTCGAGCAGAACAACTTCTCCTTTGACGACTACCCCCAGCGCATCCACAGCACCATCGGCCGCAACCTAAACCGCCGCCGCCTCTTCGCCGCCCTATTCTACAGACTCCGCTCCCCCCTCATATGGCGCATCACCTTCCGCCTCATCACCCCCCCTCTCCGTCTCACCCTCCCCGACCACATCAGTATCTCGCCAATATAGAGCCGAACATGTTGGGTGTTGCATGTTGCATGTTGCATGTTACGGATTGCGTACTGAATGGTACGTATTGGGTAGTGT
>JALZCF010000283.1 GCA_030863245.1 Chloroflexota bacterium | reverse complement strand
GCCAGGTAGAGGACGGGCGGCAACTCGCCGGTGCGAAAACTCCAGGAGTAGGGTTCGGACAGTAGCTGTCCACTCTCGTCTTGGATGCCCTTGACCGTGACAGTGTACTCCGTCGAGGGCTCTAGCCCCCTATCCACGAACCACGCTGAGAGCATCAGGGTCTCGGGATCGTAGCAGCAGTTGGAGAGTTGCCCTTTGGGTCTGGGCTCGATTGAGATATAGGGCTTGAGGTCGAGTGATGGCTGGTTGGGGGCGAAGATCTCGGGATCGAGCAAGGTGTTGAAGGTGATCTGAAGGCTGTCCCAGACATTGACGTCGGTTGCCCCTGGAGCCGGAGATACGCTTGCCACGCGCAGTTCTGGTGCAGCCACGATGGATGCCTCGAAGGATTCTCGTGTCTCGCCACCTTTCGCGCCACCTGCCCCTGGGTCGAGTTCGATGGTGTACTCTGCCTCACGGGTCAGCGGTGTATCGGGAAAGAATTGGAGGACGCTATCGTCGTCCGCCCACTCAAAATCCCCCGCGACCTCGCCTTCCACTCCGGATAGAGTGAAGGCCTCCTCGGCGCTCTTGGGATTCATCGGCTGGTTGAAGCGCAGGGCGATCGGTCCCTCCGGCGGGACGTGGCGACGCGGGTTGCTCGGTTCCACGCGAATCACACGGGGAAACTCGGTGAGGAAGGACCAGCTGTAGGGAGCGTTCTGGTAGGAGCCGAGGGTGTCTTGGAGGTCGCTATCGACCGTTGCCACATATTCAGTGCTCGGCTCGAGCGGCTCTGCGGGCCGGAATTGGAACAGACTCGTCGTGATCCACTCTCCCTCACCTTCCAACGCGGGAGAGAACTGCAGTGGATTGGGTAAGCTCTCTTTCTTTGCCAGCCCCACGACCGGAACGACAGGGTGGTTGAACTGTACGGTAATGGCCGTATCCGTCGGTACCGTGCTGACCTCGATGCTGCCAGGCGCGGGCTGCACCGACTCAACAGCGAGATAGTCTACGGTCGTGAAAACGGCGCGGTAGGGGCTGAGCAGGCCGCGGGCACCGCCCTGTGCCGTCGCGCCCTCGTCTACCTCGATCTCATACTCCGAGGCGACGTCGAGTGGGTCACGCGGGACGAAGAGCAACGTGTCGTCATCCTCCCAGCGAAACTCGCCCGCGACCGAACCCTCCTCGCCATGAGCGCTGAGGCGGAAGTTCCGCTCCACGCTCTCGCGATCCATCGGCTGCGCGAAGAGCAGCTTGATCGCCGTCGCGCTCGCTACTTGACTGGCACCGTCGTAGGGAAAGGATGCCTGAAGGCTCGGGCCCTCTGTGACAAAGCTCCACTCATAGGTCTCCGGCAGCTCTAAGCCGGGTGCCACGAGGGGGGTCACCATCACCTCATAGCGGGTGCCGGCGCTGAGGTCGCCAGTTGGGTAGAAGCCGTAGAGGTCCGATGCCAACCAACGACCGATCCCCTCCACGGCAGGATTGACCAGTACTGGTTGGGGCAGCTCCTCCTGCGCTTCCAGGGAGGTCACCTCCACCACCGGCCGGTCAAAGCGGACGGTGATCGGTTGGTTGAGGCCTACAGACTCGCTGCCTGCAGCGGGCAGCACCTCACTCACGGCGACCACGTTGCTCGTGGAGAATTCGACCTGAGCGGGTGCTTCCAGAGGGCGTCCCGCTGCGTTTCGGGCCTCGGTACCGATGGTGACCTGGTAGGTGGTATCCCACTCCAACGCATGGCGGGGTTGAATGATGAGGTGATCGGCGCGCCCCTCGTTGTCCCACTCCACACCGTATGCAAACGCTGGCGCGATGGAGAGCGCCTCCTCGACAGAGGTGCGGTCCATCTGCTGGTCGAAGAGGAACTCTATCGTCGTCGCGCGGCTTGCCTGCCCCCCAGAAGAGGGAGCGGTCTCTACAACCGTCGGATTCGTGCGTGCCTCTTCTGGCTGCAGGCCACGCTGCACGAGCCAGAGGCCGCTCGCGAGGAAGCCGACGAGAAGCAAGGATAGTACGATGATCAGGATGCTGTTGGAGCGCGATGTCATAAGGGTTCCTGTTGCATGTTGCGTGTTGCATGTTGCATGTTGCATGGGGCATAGACTGTTTGCGTTTTACGTCCCATTTACAACGACTTTAGATTCATAGCCTCAAAGGCTCAGTAAGTAGGGCACTCAGCGTAAACAAGCCCTTTGGGGCCTGTAAATGGTTCTAGGATGAACTATAGCAGAGCATTCAGGCTTATACATCAGCAAATAGAGAGAATTGGGGTACGCCAAACGGCGTAGGTTCCGCAAGGATGAAGGATGAATCACGGCAGGTAGGGGAGCGGTTTGATGCTTCGGCTTGCGCCTACGGAGGAAGCGGGAGAGCGGGTAAAGTCCCAAATGTCCCATTTGTAGGGTTTTGTAGTCGGGAAATCGTGAAAGTGGGACATGGGGGTGTCGCAGGTGTCCCGTTACCTGGATTTTGGCTCGAAAAATGGGGAAAGTGGGACATGAAACGGGGCGTGGGGAGTGGATTCTAGGGAGAGGATGGGCGGCGGATGTCCCAAATGTCCCATTTCCAGGATTTCTAGTCGAGAAATCGCGAAAGTGGGACATTTTCAGAGGAGCGGAGGTGGTGAAAACCTCCCATTTGCGGGACTTGCGGTTGGGTAGCTGTGACAGGGGG
>JALZCF010000269.1 GCA_030863245.1 Chloroflexota bacterium | reverse complement strand
CCTTCTGCACTATCCCCCCCATCCACGCGCGAAGATGGTCGGCCCTTCTTCCTCGGGCGTGCGAAGGCGGTAGATGTACCGGATGATCTGATCGGCCGCCACAAACATGATGATGAGTGCCTGGATCACCTTGATGACGTCAATCGAGAGGTCGGCACGGATCTGCATTGTCCCCGCCCCGTTCAGGAGCGCGCCCCACAGCAAGCCCGCCGGAATCATGCCGATGGGGGAGGACTTGGCGAGCAGGGCAATCGCGATCGCATCGAAGCCGATCCCGCCAAACAGACCCGGCGCAAGGGCGCGTGGTCCCCCTAACACGACACCCGCCCCGGCGATACCGGCCAATGCGCCACTTAGTGCCAGGGTAAGAATGATGATGCGATCGACGTTGATGCCCGCATACTCCGCCGCATCGGGATTCGCGCCAACCGTGCGTATCTCGAAGCCGATGGTCGTCTTGTAGAGCAACCACCAGACAAGAGCAACTAAGGCCACCGCTATAAAGATGCCCCAATGGAGCTCGGTTCCTCTGATCAACGGGGCTAGCCTGGCAGACTCCGCCACGAAGGGGGTGCGAGGCACCGACGCCGCGGTGTCGAGCAGGATGACGGGGTCCGTAGACTTGATCAGCCAATCCGCCAGGCGGAAGGCGATAAAGTTCAACATGATGGTGTTGATGACCTCATGCGCCCCTGTCTTCGCCTTGAGAAACCCAGGAATCCATCCCCAGATAAAACCGCCGATCATACCCCCCGCGAGCGCAAGGGGCAGGTGGACGAGCAGCGGAAGGCCCTGCATCGCGGGTGTGAAGCCAATCCACACGGCGAGAAGCGCCCCCGCGTACAACTGCCCCTCCGCCCCGATGTTAAAGAGGCCTGCTTTGAAGCCCAGCGCCACCGCCAACCCGGAGATGATGTAGGGGATGCTCTTGCCGATGGTGTTGGCAACCGCACGGGTGTCCCCGAATGCGCCGGAGAAGAGTGCCCGGTATGCCTCCACCGGATCGCCACCCGCTAACAGAATGATCCCTGCACCAACCACCAGCGCCGTGAAAAGCGCGAACAACGGCACCGTGACAGGCGTCAACCCCATCCACACGCGCAAGAAAGAATTGACCCAGTTCTCTCGTTCTGTTAACTCACCCATGCGAAATCACCCCTACGACCACTAGTCAGTAATCAGAGCAAGTAATCACACCCCCACATGCCGTTTCATCCTTCATCCTTCCTCCTTCCTCCTTCCGTTACACCCCTACACCTGCTCGACCTCGCGCTCCTCCGCAACGGCGGGCGTGACAGGTGCGTGCATCTTGTGCTCGAAATCCTCCTCCCGCTCGACACCGGCCATGAGGAGACCAAGTCGATCACGGGTCGCTTCTTCGCGTGGGAACGTCGCAATGATCTTGCCGCGATACATGACCGCAATACGATCGGCGAGGGCCAGGATCTCGTCCAACTCGGCGGAGACCAGCAGGACCGCCGCCCCCTCGTCTCGCAAGAGGATCAGCTGTGTGTGGATGAATTCAATCGAGCCCACGTCAATTCCCCGCGTCGGTTGGGCCGCGACGATGAGCTTTACGGGTCGTGAGAACTCCCGAGCGACGATCACTTTTTGTTGATTTCCGCCCGACAAGCTGCCGGCAGGGGTTTCGATGCTGGGGGTCCGCACGTCGAACTTCTCTACGAGTCGTTTGGCCTGCTCGTGAATCGCAGGCTCGTTCATGACGATACCACGGGCGAAGGGTCGATGGTAATAGGTGTTGAGAACGAGATTGTCGGCGACTGGATAGGCCCCCACCAGACCGTCGGCTTGACGATCCTCGGGGATATGGGCGACGCCTAGCTCGGTAATTCGCCGCGGCGCTGCGTTTGTCACATCCCGTTCCAGGATCCTCACCATGCCTTCCTCGACGGTACGAAGGCCCACGATGGCCTCCACCAGCTCGGTCTGCCCGTTCCCCTGCACCCCGGCAACTCCCAGGATCTCCCCCGCGCGCACCTCCAGGCTTACCCCGTCGACGGCGACCAAGCCGCGATCGTCTTTGACCACGATATCCTCGATATCCAGCACCGTATCGTCGGGTCTGGCCGGCTCCTTCTCCACCACAAGCGCCACATCTCGCCCCACCATCATGGAGGCGAGACTCTCCCGAGTTGCCTCTTCGGGTGTCGTCGTACCCACCACCCGTCCATGGCGCAACACGGTGATGCGATCCGCGAGCTCCAGCACCTCACGTAGCTTATGGGTGATGAAGATGATGGATTTGCCCTGCTCTGCCAGGCTACGGATGACGAGGAAGAGGTCGTCGGCCTCCTGGGGAGTTAGGACAGCGGTAGGCTCGTCGAGGATAAGGATATCGGCCCCACGATAGAGCGCCTTGACGATCTCGACGCGCTGTTGGTGACCAACGGAGATATCACGGACGTAGGCGTTCGGGTCCACCTCGAGGCCGTACCGTTCGGACAACTCACGGATGCGCCTGGTCGCCTGTTTGCGGTCCAGCACCGGTCCATTCGTCACCTCGTTGCCGAGGATAATGTTCTCGGTCACTGTGAGGGTTGGCACCAACATGAAGTGCTGGTGCACCATTCCAATACCGCGTGCGATGGCGTCGTTAGGGTTGTCAATCTCGACCTCTTTCCCATGAACAAGAATTTCCCCCTTGTCCTGTTCATAGAGGCCGTAGATGATATTCATGAGTGTTGACTTCCCGGCCCCATTCTCTCCCAACAAGGCGTGAATCTCGCCAGGTAGGAGGGTAAATGAGATATGGTCGTTCGCAAGAACGCCCGGGAAGCGCTTGGTGATATCTCGTACTTCAAGTGCAGGGACAGGGGTGGCCGACGCCATCGATTATGCCTCCTTACTTCCTGGAGGGGCGGGTACGAGACCCGCCCCTACCACTCGCAATTACTCCTCGAACGGCACCGGCTCAGGGATCTCCTCCTCGATGACCTCACCCGTTACCGGATCCGCACCGGTCGTTAGTTCATCGTTGGCCAGGGCTACCCGAATCTCTTCGAGTCGTTCCTTGACCGCATCCGGAATGGCATCTTCTGCCTCGTGGAAGGGGGCATAGGTGATCCCCTCGTTGGCAGCGTTCAGAACGTAGAGACCGCCACCAGACCAGAGACCGGTGCTCGGATCCACCAGACCATGGAGTTGGTCATAGACACCGCGATCCACGCGCTTCACAGCACTCGTGAGGATGTATTCGGAACCGGGGGCCGAGCCCTCACCGAAGGTGGTGAAATACTCATCCTGATCGACGCCGATGACCCAGATACCCTGCTCTGCGGCATTCCGGATGGCGCCCGAACCGGTGGGACCGCCCGCACCGAAGATCACATCCGCTCCCTCGCCGATGAACTGCTCCGCGGCCGAGGCACCTTGCGCCGGGTCGGTGAAGCTCGGGATGTAGACGCCCAGCATCGTCGCGTCGGGGTTCACGTATTGACAGCCATTCTCGAACCCGTTGCGGAACTTGACGACAGGTGGGATGTCGATGCCATAGACGCCGCCTACGAGATTACTCTCCGTCATCATACAGGCGATTGCACCTGCCAGGAAGCCACCCTGATCCTCGCGGTACTGGATCCCAACCAGGTTCTCGGGTGGGGCCTCGAAGAACTGGTCCACACCGATGAACATGATATCGGGATTCTCTTCTGCCGCCGCCAGCGTCGCATCGGCAATCAGGAAGCCGACCGTGATGATGGCATCGAACTCTTCCTGCACGCAGGTACCGATGTTTCGCTCGTAATCCGTCTCCGACTGCGTCTCGATAAAGCTGGTCTCCAGACCAAAGTCCTCCGCAGCGGCGATCATGCCCTCGTAGGCGAACTCGTTGAAGGTACCATCATTCACGTTGCCTAGGTCAGTCACCAAACAGACGCGCTGGACCTCGCCCATCGGCTCCGCCCCTTCGGCGGTTTCCTCTTCCTCCTCGGTGACCGCTTCCTCCTCGGCAACCGCTTCCTCCTCGACGGCCTCTTCTTCCTCGACGACTTCCGGTTCTTCCTCGACCACCGCAGGTTCTTCCTCAACCACCTCCTCGACCTCGCCCTCGGCAGGTTCCTCGACCACCTCTTGCTCGGCAGCCCCGCCGCAGGCGGCGAGCAGCATCGTGAGCACCAACAACAGCGTTAAAAGCTTTCGACTCATATCTCCTCCTTTGAGATGTGAAATAGGACCTGTCTGTCCCGATTGCCTGGCCACCGTATAGGGATCGTGCGACGACGAAACGAGAGCGCAAGTAGACGGTTGTGGGACTTACCGGATTATAGAGGGAACCGCCTGGAAAGGACAATCTGTAGCTCTGGTGGTCGAGAGGAGGTAAAAAAGAGTCCCTTGATACTGCATGATGGAGATCGATATAATCCAGGTACGGTTCTGGTAGCGCTCAACTCGATTACCACCTCGGACTCTTGAGGAGCAATGATTGATGGTCACGCTTGAGAAACTATATGAGCAACCTCTTCTGGACGTGCTAGCTGAGGAAGAGTTGGAAGAGATACTTCCCCTGATTCACTCGAAGACGTACGAGGCGAACGAGGTTGTCTTCCGGCAAGGGGAGGAGGCGCGCAACTTTTACCTGGTCGCTCGGGGAGAGTTTGAGGTGTTCTTTGAGAAGCGTCGCATCACTCTCCTCTACCCAGGCGAGTTCTTTGGCGATATTGCCCTGCTCTACGGTGAGCCCCGTGGCACGACCGTACGCGCGATCGAGGAGAGTGAGGTGTTATATGTCACCAAAGACGATTTCCTCTGGTTCGTGGAGCGCTTCCCCTCCCTGGCACTTCAACTTGACGTCCAAGGCAGAAAGATCCAAGAGCGGGCCGATCGAACCTTTCCAGGGAAAGGCGAGAATGAAGTGGTCCTCTATTTCAGTCGGCGACACTGGATGGCGCTTGCGGTACGGCTCGTAGGCAAGGTAGGCACCCTCCTTTTCATCTGGTTCCTTGCCATGGTGGTAGCGCTCGTGCTCTTTCAAGACAACATGGAGCTTCAGGGTACCATTGCCTACTACGGGGTGCTGTTCCTGCTTATCCCGCTTGCCGTCGCTGGCTGGGAGATCCTCGATTGGTACAATGACTACTTCATCGTGACGAACGAGCGCGTGATCCACATCGAGCAGGTGGCTTCCCTTCGCCAGGAACGATACGAGGTGCCACTCGCCAAGATCCAGAACGTGAATGTGGTGCGCCGCACCCCACTTGCCGAGATGCTCCATTATGCAACTGTGAACATCACCACGGCTGCCCAGAGCACGCCAGGCGCGTCCCTATCCCTGGATTACATGCCGCACGCGAGCCACATAGCCGACCGCATTATCCGAGAGACAAACAAGGAGCGGGGCGCCTTGAAACGGCGAGGAAAGGAAGAGGTCCGCCGCGCACTCCGTACCGCGTTAGGCGTGGAGCCTCCCAGTCAGATAGAGACCGGTGAGGATGCCAAACCGTCACAAAAGCACCAGAATAGAGAAGGGGGAACTTCCTCGAGTATCCGCACCGTGATCGGCAATACGTTATCCTACCTGAAGCCGGTCATGCGGATAGAGGAAGACAACTCGATTATCTGGCGGAAGCATTGGATACTCTTGCTTCGTGACTCCCTTCTTCCCTGGCTCGTTCTCTCGGTTATTCTTTTCTTTATCGCCGTTGAACTTTTCTTCGGGCTGACCTCACTAGCAGCCCAAACTCTACTTCTGTTAGCCGTTGCCAGCGTGCTCCTGACTGCTCTATGGTTGTGGTGGATCTATGAGGATTGGCGGAACGACCTTTACATCCTGACGCCAGAGACCATCGTGGATCAGGAGCAGCGACCTTTCGGCTTCAACAAGGAAGTCCGGCGCGCCTCGCTCGACATGATCCAGGACACCCGTTACGTGCAGCCTAACCCGCTCATGGTGTGCTTCGATGTAGGCAACGTCCTGATACAGACGGCAGGCCAGGAAGGGCTCTTCACCTTCAACTGGGTCAAAGATCCGCGCGCGATCCAACACGACATCTTCCGCTACATCCAAGCCCGCCAGGCAGAACGCGAGCGGAACGAAGCCGCACGCATCAGCCAGGAACTCTTTGAGTACCTAAAGATCTACAACGAGGAGAAGCCACAATCCCACCCCACTCCCCCCCACCC
>JALZCF010000258.1 GCA_030863245.1 Chloroflexota bacterium | reverse complement strand
CTGCACTGGAGCATGCAGGAGAGTATGCCCTCCTCGTCGAGATTCTAATGGAGGAAGAAGCGTGGCAAAGCGCCACTACCTTTCTCCCCCTCACCGATGCCCGCCGCGATGACCTCACCGAAGCGATAGCATTCAGTATAGCCGATGATATGCCCGATGAGGCTATCCACTTACTCTTCGATCTGGCTGATTTGCGTGCTGATGGCAAGAGCCGTCCTGCCTACGCACGCGCTGCTCAGGCCCTTCTTGCTTCGCAAAGCCTCGCTGAGGCGACGGGGAACGAGGCGCTCTTCCGCGCGCGACTTCGAGCTTTCTTGGATGCGAACGCGCGGCGGCCAGCCTTGAAGGATGAAGTGGCAAGACAAGGTATTCCTGTTGGGTAGAGTGAATCCCAAGGAGTGCAGTACATGGAGGATCTCTTGTGAGTGAACAGTTTATTCCCTGTGCCGTCCTTACTGTCAGCGACCGGTGTGCGTCAGGAGAGGCGGAAGACCAGAGCGGGCCGGTACTGGTAGAACTGTTACAGAATCAGCTTCCCGGTGCGCGGGTTACGGATACGGCTGTGGTCCCCGACGAGGTGGCGGCGATCCAGGTGATGATACGGCGTTGGGCGGACGAGCAGGATGTTGCGTTGATCGTCACGACAGGGGGTACAGGCTTTGCCCCCCGAGACCGGACGCCAGAGGCCGTCCGTCCCCTGCTTGATCGTGAGGCCCCAGGTCTGGTAGTTGCCATGCTCAATACCAGCCTCGCTGTCACGCCCTATGCCATGCTCAGTCGTCCTATTGCTGGGATGCGCGATCAGACACTCATTGTAACGCTGCCAGGCAATCCAAAGGGTGCGCGAGAAAACCTAGAAAGGCTCCTCCGCGCGCTCCCCCATGGTATCGCACTGTTGCGTGAGATGCCAGGTGAGAACCAGCGGCACGGAAGGTGACACACTTGGAAGTTACTCAAGTCTACCGACGGGACTGATTATCAGATGCTAAGTTCCACGATCGCTTTTCGGATTTTGCTACGCACATGATATACTTTATGTTGTGCTGTTGTATGCACACTTTGACGGCAATGGGAGGTCATGCACTTTGCCTGCAAACTTCCCGCTCCACTGCCCGAGTATCAAGTTAAGGCTTATACTGAACAGCGCGGAGTTGCGCCGTAGATGAATTGGCGGGGGATGTCACAGACATCCTCCATCCGAAATTAGGCGTGGTGCCCTTGTTGGGAGACGGATGAATTCGGGATTGGGGCCAGTTTGAAAGCAAGTACTAGTGTAGTTTTGAAGGGTTACAGATCTGCAGGCTAGTAGATTATGATTAAGGTAAAGGTAGTGTTCAAGGCTGCAAACCGATGAACCTGCAACCTGTAAGCCGTGCCGAGGATAGTAATTTTCTGAGAACCTTGTAGTACCTTGCCCTCTGCTTGTACCCCGCACCTGTGCCTCCACTCTCCTTGACGACTACGCCCCTGTAGAGAAAGAGAGAATAAGAATACTATGAGTAAAGCAAATGGGGCTGACCGAGCAGCTACGCCCGAGAAGGATGTGGCATTGTTTCTCGACTTTGAGAACGTCTACATCTCGGTTCGTCAGGTGTACAACCAGAACCCGAATTTTGAGCTGCTTGTGGAGAAGGCGGAAGAGTACGGTCGAGTCATCATCTCCCGCGCGTACGCCGACTGGTACCACTATCAGCGGATCACCAACGCGCTCTACGCTAACGGCATTGAGCCGGTGTACGTGCCCACCTACTATTATGGACAGAATCCGCAGCATAGTAATGCGATCAAGAACAGTGTAGATATTCATATGGTGATCGACGCGATGCGGATACTCTACACTCATGACAATATCGACACGTTCGTCTTCGTCACTGGCGACCGCGACTTCATCCCCTTGATGAACGCGATTCGCCAGTACGGCAAGGAGTGTATTGTCATTGGTGTGGCGGAAGCGGCCAGTAGCCATCTGGCACAGAGTGCGGACGAGTTCCTCTTCTACCACCAACTCTCCGATGAGGTCATTCCAGAAAACAGTACGCAGGACCCTTACGAGGCGATCGTCAAGGCGGTGGAGATGGCGCGTGAACGTGGGAGCGAGCCTACTTTCGCCACGATCAAGTTGCTGATGCAGGAGATCATGGGCTCGTTCGATCAGACGAACTATAAGAACAAGGAAGGCAAGACCTTCTCCAAGTTTAAGGATTTCGTCAAGGAAGCAGAGCGGCGCGGCAAGGTGCAATTGTTCTCTAGCGGTACTGTCAATATGGTACTACTGCCCGGTGAGAAAGCGGAGGAGGTCAGCGATCTGGCTGCGGAGGTGGTGGAAGAGACCGCGCCGAAAGCACGCAAGGAGAAAGGGCCGTTCGATCTGATTGTCGACGCTGTTCACCTAGCTCGTCGTCGGAACAACCTATGCACGATGGCAACGCTTAAGGTGCTAATGAAGGAGATTCAGCCTGGGTTCGACGAGTCCAACTACAAGGATACCTCTGGCAAGTCGTACTCCAAGTTTAAAGATCTGGTGCAGGACGCGGTCTCGGCCGGGAGAGTGCAGGTTCTGACAACCGGTACGGTGGATGAAGTGTTCCTGGCCGGGGAAGATCCGCAAAAGCTAAGCCGCTTCGCTAACAGGGGAAAGAAGTAGACGAAAGCCAAACGGTAGGTAAACTTTCTGCTAGAACGGGGTTGGAGAAACGTATTCTCTTGCCCCGTTCTCCTTTTTAGGTGGATTTCGGCTCCGTCTTTGTTCAGCGATGTGTCCTTGGTCAAATAATACCCTACGTGTAATGTTTGACCAGAAGGAGAAATGATAAGTGGAGAAATTGCAGCCACAACCTCGCTTCCCCCTACCAGCACCGTGGGGCCAGCGGGAGTTGTGGATGGCCTTCGGACTTGCCCTCTTACTCTATCTGTTGGGTTCGATAGTGGGGGGGTGGATAGTGCTGGAAATGGAGTGGCGGCAAACACCCTGGATAGGTGCCGTCTTGGCGCTCGCGCAAGTCGGGCTCCTCCTCCCACCGCTACGCATTGTGGCTCGCTATGGCAATCCTGCTGTGTTGTTGGGGCTGCATCGTTGGCAGTGGCAGATGCTAGGGGAAGTCACTGTCATGTTGGGCCTTGGTTTTTGTGGGATGATGGTATGGGGACTGCTCCTCTATCCACTGGGTATCCAAGCACAGGAGCCGATCGTGCCGCTCTTTGGTGAGGGGAGAGGCGCACTCATCAGTGCGCTGCTTGTGGGTGGCGTGCTGGCGCCAATAGTGGAGGAAGTGGTCTTCCGAGGCTTTCTCTTCGCAGGCCTGCTGAAGTTCCTGTCGTCCGTACCTGCGGCACTCGGTAGCGCTGCCCTGTTCGGCGCGCTCCACCTACAGCCCTTTGCCTTCCCCGTCCTCTTCCTTCTGGGTATCCTGCTTGCTACCCTCTACTACCGTACGAACTCCCTCTGGCCTCCCATTCTCATGCATCTCACCATTAACGTTGTCGCCATCCTCGTGCAGTACCTTGCCGCTGAACAAGGATTGATCTGACTTCATCCTTTTTGAGTCGGTTGTAAGAGCAGTCGGAAGGAAGCGCCTCGCAAGGTGGCTTAGCTGCTTGCTCTTGGACTGCGTCGCAGCGCGCTTTGCCTTCGATTCACTATCTCGTGCGTCGTTCGTAGATGCGCCACCCTTCGTGCTCCCTGGGATACTGCCGGATTTTGTGCTCGATGAAGGGCTACTCAGCGGTGCAAACGATTTCGTGCCGAATGCCGGGTGGCTCGGAGATGTGGTGGAAGACCAGGCAGGAGTCGATAGCACAGAGGCTGTGGGTGTCGTCGTGCTAGTAGACCTATCGCGCACACTGTGGGCGTTAGCATTCGGCACGGGCAGGCCGGAAAGGGATGATTGTTCTTCCTGTTCCGTCGGTAGGCGCATGACACCTACTTCCAAGTCAGCGAGTACCTGGGCGACTTGTGCCATTCCAGCACGGCTAGCACGATTGAACGCCCGTTCGTTGAGTTGGAGCTGGCCCATCCATTTGTGCCTGGACTCTCCTTCTAGGTAGACGCTTCTGAGGATCAGGTAAGGATGCCACTCTGGTGAGGGAGCGGCACCGATAGGCTCCCCTTCGTAGGGACGGAGCTGCTCAACCAACTGGGAGAGAAGCTCTCTCAGTACGGTGGCGCGAGTTGAGCCGCTCGCCGCGGAGCCCGCTAATCGTTTGGTCACCTGCAAACCTGTCAGGGCACTCTGTTCGAGGCCGATGGGTTCGTTATATCGTTCCAGCGCTCGTTCCACTGCTCTCAAGTAGGTGTGTCTAGTAAGGATGGGTGCACCCAGTACAGCGCTCTTGCTATCCAGTGCCTCAGCGTGTTGCCGGTACTCATCTACTGCCTTTCGTAGTAGCACGCGTTTATTCGTGAGTTCCTGCCATTCCTCGAGCAGTTGGGCGATCTTCGCGGCTGCATCTTCCAGAAGTTGTTGTTGTACTGGGTTGAGCACATCACTCTTATCGCTGACAATGATCCCGATTGTTTTGCCGTCCTTCGTCTTCAGTGGCATGTTCCAGCCACCGACATTACGCTCCTCCCAGATAGTAGGATCCCGCACGTCCACTGTCTCGCCCTCCCATGTGGAACGTAGTGCGACAGCGACACGATATACTTTCTCCTTCTCTTCGTAGAACGCTACACCTAGTTGGGATATATTGAGTTGCCGCGACAGTTGGCTTAGCACCGAGCGTACTGCCGTTGGAACTTGGTGCGGTGCCTCGAGCCGGTCGGCAATGTGGCGCAGCTCATGACGAAGCCGACCTGTCTCCCCTCGGTAAAGCCATCGCTCGAGTTGGCCGCGCGTCGCACTACCCAATAGGTCGGTGAGCAGCGCGAGCAGGAGAAAGACTCCCAGAAGGGTCCAAGGTAGGTCCCATAACCACACTGCTGCCCCGCCCACAGCCATGTAGAGCCCAGTCATCACAAGGGTAACGAGGAACGAGTGCCGATAGCTGGAGAGATGTGACGCTCCCTCCGCACGCGCCCGAGAGAGGATTCCCTGGCTGAGTGCAAAGCCCGCAAGCAGGAGGTTGAGCGTTCCGACTAAGCGCAACTCCTCTGGGAGGATCCACACAGTGAGCGGGCGAAGGAGTGAGTTCTCGAGCCCAAGGACAAAATCTGTGGCAAGGATGCTCCCACCTATGAAGGCCAGCAGGGAGCTACCGATGAGCCATGTCAGCGCACGCCGTTCCAACACAGTGATCACGATGCCCCGGCTACGCAGCGTGAGTAACACGCTTATGAATGTCGCTAGCAGGAGCGTCATGATGTAGGCAGGCAGATAAACCCAGCTGTAAGATAGATACTCCGGGCGAAGGAGTCCTGTTAGCAGGCTTGTCGCTAGTGTGCCAAGGGCGAGGAGCAGCACGAGCCATTTGAGCAGGCGATACGTAGCGCTGAGGGATAGCCGTCTCATGAAGAGCAGCCACGCCAACGGCAACGGCCAGAGCAGCAGACGCAACAACGCCCCCTCAATGCTCGCGCCTGATATGGGGGACAGGCCATCGTACACGCCCAGCGCGAAGACAAGTGACAGACTCCATAGTGTTAGGGCGGCAGGACGTACCCGCGTGGGATGCCACCCCCATCCATGCGTCATCAGATGCAGCCCCAACCACAGGGTCAGACCGAAGCCGACAAGATCAAGGATGATCAAGATTTCAGGTAACAGGGTGTTCATGCAGAGAGTGTAGAGAAGATAACGTGAAACGTAAAGCGTAGAATAAAACCTTCACCTTGTCACCCCCTCTCGCTGGTGGCACAATCCCTTCATGCTTGAGAGAGCCTTGGACCGTGTGGAGGTGGCGCGCTTATTGAGGGAACTGGCAGCGGAGTTGCTAGAGGCGGAGGGTGCGGAGCGGAATGGGCTGTTTCTGGAGCTGCATCGCTTGCAGGATACCATCTTCCGATTAGCCTTGGAGTCCCACCCTGATGCACCACCAACTTTGGCCGCGAAAGCCTTCGCGGTGGTCGATGCGCTACCTGCCCCCCAAGTCGTACGTGAGCTTTATGCCCTCGACTCGCAGCTAGTGACCCCCGAGATCCGTAACCTCTACAAGCATATGAACGTGGCGCGGAACAATATGGCGCACAGCGCTGCTCTAGCACGCGTGATAGTATCGCGGAACAACAGCAAGCGTATGGCACGCCTGGCACGGCTACTGGCGGAGCAGCTCGATCCGGCGCACGAGGGAATGTCCGAGCAGGAAGAGATCTTCCAGCTGGTCGAGGAGCCAAGAGTGAGAAACTCCTGCGCACTAATCTGGCTTGTTGGTCTCGGAGTAGGAGTCACGTTGGGTTGGGCGTGGTGGGAAAGGGGAGATAACTGTCTTGGTGGTCTGCTTCTCCTCCTGATAGCAATAGGTACTAGCGTGCTACTCTTTCTCGACTGGCGCGACTGGTAGAAGAGTAATCCTGCCAGACACCCTTTTTGATCTTTATGGTAAGGCAGAACAAAGGTGCTACAATTGACGTGACAAGCGTGGAACCGAAGGTCGAGGAGACGAACAAGCGGAGCATCACGTAACGGGCTCTGGATGGATGACGTACGATGACGCGGATTTGGTTGATACTGCTGTTACTCTCGTTCATGTTGCTTCTACTGGGTTGTGAACGTACGCCTAGGGGTTCCCGGGATCTCCCTACGGTGTTGCCTATCGTGACGGAAGATGCTGCGGAAGAAGATGGATCAGAGGATGTATTTCTAGATGACTTAGAGCCAGCCAATCCGACAAGGGAGGTGATGGAAGAACTAGGTGACGACGAGGAGGTTATCATCACGCCAACACTTGATTTGGTAGACGCTAGCACACCCACAGATATGATGGGTCGCTTCTCTAACCTACGCTTCGCGCCGGGTAGTGACGCTGTGCCGCAGAGCGACTTTCCATTAGGTACGGAGGAGGTGTGTGCAATCTGGGATTACCGGGACATGGAGCCCACAGACACTGTGAGGCGCGTGTGGTATTGGAATGATGAGATATACGTCGAGCGTCAGGAAAGTTGGGATTTCTCCGAGTATGGGGCATCTGGAACAATTCGTGATGTTTGTCTCTTCGACCGTATTGATGGTCACATTGACGGTATCGTCGACGGGATTGATCCAGGCTACTGGCGCGTCGAGGTTTTCCTGAATGATGAGCGACCACTCTTAGAGGAATTTGCTGTTGGCACATCTTAGGATCGCACACGCTATGAAACATCTCCTGCCAGTTACGTTTGTCCTGTTATCGTTGGTAATACTCGCAGCTTGTCAGCGTGGTGATGCGGCTGAGGAGCTCGATTCAGCGGTCGCCACGTGGACTTTACCGTCTGTGCTTACACCACCCTCGCCGGTGATAACGGATGATGAAAGCGATGACCTCAGCGTCGAGGATATCGAGGATGAAATGATTGACATCACGGCGGAAGCAGAGCCAGAATCCGCCCCGGTCAACCCTGGCTTCGAGGGACGTTTCAGCGATTTGCGCTTCGCGTCAAGTGGAACCGGGATGCCGCAGGTGGACTTCCCTGCGGGAACCGAGGAGATTTATGCCGTCTGGAATTACGATGGGATGAGTGCGAGTGATACGATCGAGCGGCTCTGGTATCTAAATGATGAGCTGTTATACGAACGACGCGAACAGTGGGACTACGTTCGGTACGGCTCTGTGGGAGCAGTCCGCGATATTTGCATTTATGACTATGTTGACGGGATTGATCCCGGTAACTGGCGCGTAGAATTATACCTCAACGGTGAGTTACAACTGACAGGCGAATTCACAGTGGGCGGCCCTAACAGTACAAGCGTGTCTCCTCTACCAGAGGATCAGCGAACCTGCATCTCCTTTTACCAGGATGAGCCGTAAGCACGCTCCTGTACAGCTAGCTGTGCCTTAATCTCCCATCTCCATCCTGTGCAGTTCGGCCAACCCTTCTTGTATCTCCGTGCGGGGCAGGTGGCCTGCTGCTAGTTCCTCATCGCTTCTTGCTAGCAACTCTCGATAAAAGTTGATTCCTGCTGCAAGCAACTCTTTTTGATAGCCAGTCGTGTCGAGGAGCTCCCATAGCATGTCTTCCGCCCGTGCGTAGTCGCCGTTTGCAAGGTGGTACTTCCAGAGGCGGTGAAGGGTTCCAGAGGGCAAGTGGTATGCTGCTAGCACCTCCAGCACCTCCTCGATCTGCTTGAATTCCGCAGGTAACAAGGTGGGGGAATTGCTCTCTGATACGGTGAGGAAGAGATGTAGGGCACGGAGGTGGCGATGATAGGCCTTTGCAGACTCATCCATCGCCGCGTAGATATCCCCTTCCGCTTTAAGCAGCACAGCCAGCACGGTAATGTTGTCCACGTCCAGCCGCCCGCCGTTTTTCAGCATCTCCACCAGGTATTCCTCTGGCACCGAGTTGACAAAGTTGGAATCCCAGCCGAAGAAGTCTGTGAATGCGCGATCGAGTACCTCCAACGCCTTGGAAAAATCCTTGGACTTTGTCAGACCGAGGCTGTAGTAAAGCGTCTGTACGAGTTGCTCGATCAGCCGCAGGATGTAGTCCTGTTTGATCATTCTCCACTTGCTTCTGCTGGAAGCGTGCCGCCGCTCAGCTCGAGCAGGCGCTCCAGATCAGCTTGTAGTGCTTCCAGTTCACGTCCGTAAGTGGTCCAGTCACCGAGCCGCTGTGCTTCCTCGGCTGCCTCGAAGTGCGCGTTGGCGGAAGCAATCAATTCGTCGAGCGTTGCATCGGAAATGGCTGGCGGCGAAACATCGGCTGCTTCAAGGTCATCCGGCTCTTCAAGGTCAGCTCCAGGGACGTCTGCAATCTCGTCCCCCTCGATGTCTTCAATGTTCTCCAACGGCGGATCCGCGACGATGGTGTCGATCGTGGGTGCGTCGCCGGCGAGCGCGGTAAGCGCCTCGCCGAGCGTCTCGCGCATGATGATACGGTTGCCGCTGGCGACGATGACTCGCTTCAGCTCTGGCAGTGCGCTCGTCTCCGATTGGAGATAGAGCGGCTCAACGTAGAGGAAGCTCTCGCCAACAGGGATGACGAGCAGGTTGCCACGAAGGACGTCCGAGCCTCGCTGGCTCCACAGGGAAATCTGTTCTGAGATACTGGGCTCCTGGTCAATGCGGCTCTCAATCTGGAAGGGGCCGAAGACCAATTCCTGCTTCGGCAACTCGTAGACCACCAACTGCCCGTAAGCGGGTGGGTCATTGCGGGCGGCGATCCAGGCGATCATGTTGTTCTTGCCGCGCGGTACGTAAGGCTGGATCAGCAAGAACTCCGGATCGGCTTCACCTAGGGACGAGATCACATAGTAAGGCTCGACCGGTACCTGCTCATCCACTGAGAGGAGTTCGAGGGGGATCTCCCACAGGTCTTCCCTGTTATAGAAGACCTGCACGTCCTGCATGTGGTAGGTCAGGTATTGCCGCGTTTGGACGGTGAAGAGATCTTCCGGGTAGCGGATGTGCTCGAGCAGCGAGGGGGGCATCTCCTCCAGTGGTTTGAAGAGGTCCGGAAAAGCACGGCTATACGCCTGCACGAGTGGATCGTCAGGCGCGGCCAGGTAGTAAGTCACATCGCCGTTGTAGGCATCAATCGTGACTTTGGCTGCATTGCGAATGTAGTTGAAGCGGCCGTTCGGGGCAGGCGTCGAGTAAGGAAAATCATTGCTCAGCGTGTAGGCATCGATGATCCAGAACAGTTGCCCGTCGGCAACCACGATGTAGGGGTCGTTGTCGAGGGCCAAGAAGGGCGTGATACGCTGTACCCGCTCCCGGATCTGCCGATGAAACATGACCTGGGTTTCGGGGGTGATATACTCACTGAGGAGTACGTTAAACTCGCCGAAACGAATGGCAAAGGCCAGACGCCGCAGGAAGCTGCTAAGTGGTACGCCACCGGTGCCCTCGTAGTGGGTGTAAACGTTCTGATCACCGCTTGGGTAATCGAACTCTTCAAGCCCACTATCTACGAATACCTCGTCATTGGTCAGTTCGCCATAGTAGACTTCCGGCCGCTCTACCTCGATAGGGATGGTACTGATAGGGGGCACGTCGCGGATGAAAAACTCGGGTAGCCCCTCCCGTGTGACACGATCCACAGGGTTCATCACGATTCCGTAGCCATGGGTGAACTCTAGTTTCTCGTTGACCCATGAAGGATTGGTGAGTCCTGCCTTGTCCAACTCGCGTGCGGCTAGCATCACCTGCCGCAGCTCACCATCGATGTCGTAGCGGTCGATGTCTACCTGATTAAATGTATAGTAGGGACGTAGTGCCTGAAGTTGATTGTAGGTTTGTAACAGAGGGCGGTAATCCCACAGGCGGATGTTTTCCAGGGTCGTCTCATTTTCCTGTAGGTCTACCTGGCTGAGGCCTTCACCCACATCGAAGGAAAACCGCTCTACATCATTCAACCCGAACGCCAGCCGCGTGAACTCGATATTGTTTTCCAGGTAGGGGTACTCGCGCGCGAGTTCGTTCGGCTCTACTTGATAGCGCTGAACGATGCTAGGGTAGATACCTCCCAGGAGCAGCCCGCTTACCAACCAAAGCCCGGCAGCGTAGGCAGGTAACCTCAAGTTAAAGCTGACTACATTGTAGGCAACCGCTAGTGCCACGAGGGCCATAAGCACCATCTGCACTCGCAACGCGAGTAGTGTAGCATTCACATCAGTATACCCTGCTCCGAAGACCACGCCTCCTGGAGAGAAAAGCAACTCGTAGGCGTCAAGCCAGTAGCCAAGGGCCCAGAGTCCCAGGAAAAGCGCACCGAGTACGGCAACGTGGCGGTGGAGGGGGCGCCACTGAAGCAATTCCCGCGGGTCCTCCTGTACCTGCTGCCAATCACTCACCGCGTAGATGGCAATGACGCCGAGAATGGCGACGAAGAGTAGGCCCATCAACCACCCACGGGTGAACTCGTAGACCGGCAATTCGAAGAGGTAGAAGCTGATATCCTGCCCAAAAATCGGCTCGTCAACGCCGTAAGGCACGGCGTAGAAGTAACGGAGGAAGCTCTCCCACTGGCTGGCACCAGCAGAGGCGAAGAGGTAGGCCAGAAAGAGTGCCACGCCTGTCACGAGCCACTTGAAGCCTCGTATCAGCATTGGGTGTGGGGCCTGCCCAAAAACTGTCACGGTTGGTCGCGCTTCACGACGCGCGATGTGCCAGCTTGCGAGTAGTACCAGCGCAGCAACAAGAAAGAGGAGTAGGAAGCTTCCAACCTGTACCCCCCACTGCTTCAGCCACAGCCTATCGTAGCCCAGTTCGGTGAACCAAAGCCACTCGGTATACGTCGTGACGATCCAATCGAAGCTCAGGAATAGCAGGCCGAGCAAGAGCACGGGTATAACCCACCAAGCACACCCAAGACCCTCAGGTCGAGATGGGCGCCTAGGGCCATCATCATCGTCATTCAGGTCGTTCCAGCCGTACTCTTCCATTGCACGCTGGAACACTTCAGGTATCTTTACCTGTTCTCTATCCACTCTTTTCTCCTCACAGAACCGCGAAACATAGAAAGAACGCAGAGGAGGCGCACACTTATGATGCCGCATCGCTGCGCCCTCTGCGTTCCCCGCGGTTCATACAACTTTCGTACGTCGGTTCGGTTGTTCACGCTATATGATTGTAGCCGAACTCATCACCTTCATCCAACCGCCCGCATCGTTACGTCATGGGGTCTCGCGTTTATTCTACTGGCAGCGTTTGAGTATCACCTTGCCACTCCACGTACTCACCCGCAACCCAGCCCTCGCTGTTGTCAGGGCCATAGCGTATCTTGATCCAGTCGCCTGCCTCGTTTCGGGCGATTGCGGTAACTGTCTCGTTGAGGTTGACGCCGCCGATACGCCGGCTGTCTGCTCCTGGGCCCTCGCGCACATTGAGGCCAATCTCTGCGGCGACACGCCCTTCAATGCCTGCAGCTGGTTCGAGGGTTGGCGTAGCAGGGACCTCCGTCGGCTCAGCCGTCGCCGCAGCAAGGGACTGGGTGGCAGTGGCCGTGGTCTCCTGTGGCGGAGCTAGTGGCTCTCCCTCTACCTGCAGCGTGATGGTAGCAGCCTCGCTCCGCTCGTCGTCCAGATTGTAGGCGTATACCTCCACCTGTGCCTCCCCTGGCTCGACCGGCACCCAACGCTGCACCACGGTGAAGGAGGCCTGTCCTTCCGGATCCGGGGTGCTGTCATCAGCAATGAGATCGCCGTTGATATACATCTCGATACGCCGAATCGGTGTCACATTATCGGAGGCGACGCTCTGGATCTCTACCGTCTGGCCCGTTGGAATGGTCGCCTCGTTCCCAGGAGAGGTAATCGTTACCTGTGGTCCTGCACTCACTTGAGCACCACGCGAGCAGGCGGCAAGTACCAATAGACACAGGACACCCACTGCCAAGTGTAGAACAAGTACCTTACGGGGGACACCTCCTGGGTGCCTTACTGTACGCTCTATGTTCTCTTCTCTTCTCTCTCCTGACATATTACTTCTCTCCAAAAAGTAGGTCGACTTCCTCTTCAAAAGAATCGTGCGATGTGCCATCTAGCTTTGAGGACTTTTGGGGATTGCCCTGTTGGCCCTTTCCGTCCGGCGCGTAGAGGTCCAGGATGTTGTCTTTGGGGGTGTGCCCACTGTTGGTCACGGCTTGATAAAATGCATTATCGTAAAGGCGCGTGCGAAGCGCGATAGGCATGGGCACAGCATGGCCAAAGATCATTACCTGCTGCTTGGTATCCAGGCTAGCGAGCCCCGCACGAATAGCGGCGCGGTTCGCGACACCGGATAGCACTGCCTCCAGATCACGATCGTCCATCAGTTTGCCGGAAACGCGCGTGCCCACTTGAGAGAGAATCTCGTCATCGATCCCGCTGGGTCGTTGGTCGACGATGAGCAGTGTGACGTAATACTTGCGCAGCTCCCGCGCGATGGTGCCAAAGATGGTCTGCCGCGCCATCTCTGGGTTCAAGAAGCGGTGTGCCTCCTCGATCGTGATGACGAGCGGCTGCGGCTTGTCTCCTGGCTTCCCAGAAAGTTGGTACTTTTCCGTTTTTTCTCGATATAGCTCGCGGATGCGACGTGTGACCATGTTCGCCACGATCATCTGGTCCAATACGTCGTCGTGACGGCCAAAGTGGAGGATGATGTGCTTGCCTTTGTCGAGGTAACGTATCATCTCGGCGAATACATCCTTGGTGACGTGCTCGTGGATATAGTCACGGTCGCGTAGGCGCCGCAAGCGGCGGTGGAGTGCTTGCAGTGAGCCGAGGTGCCCACCGATCTCATCCGATAGGGCAGCTAGTTCCTCCGAGTTCAGATTGATAAAGTCGCGTAGCCAAGTGCGGTGGAAGCGGCGCTGGAGCATCGAGAGATTTACATCGGCGGTGGAGGAGGAAAGACCCAGTTCGCGGCTCAGCGATAGCACATCCCCCGTCTCGATCTCATCTAGCCCGATGGCAAGGTCGTGATCGGCACGCCGATTGGTTTTATCAAGTGTGTAGACCATGACCTGTGGCCCAAACAATTCTTTCAGCCCTTTGACGCGCTCTCCCTCCTCTGAATCCTTACCATAAGCGTACTCATTATGCATGTCGAAGATCAAGTTGACGGCTGCCTTCCGTACGATCACGCCACAGAGCAGGATACGTGTTAAGAAACTCTTCCCCGTTCCTGTTGAGCCGAAAACGCCGGAGGAGCGCTCGACGAGCCGCCGTAGGTTGATCGGGATCTCTGCTTCCATCGTGAGGGGTCGTCCCATCGCAAAGTGGTTGCCGGAACGATTATCCTGGCCGAAGACCGTGGCGAAATCCTTTGCGCTCGCCTGCGCCAGCTGTGCGAAGTGCATCGGGATGGTGCGAACGGGTTGCGGCCCTCCCTCATCCTCGACAGTCTCGGGTGCCATCTTCTCCAGACGCTTGACCATCAACATCGGTTTGACCTCGGCGACGACATAGGTGCTCGTACCGCGCAGCGCGCGCCGCATGAAGGGGGAAAGGTTGGGCGGTGGCGCGGCCATCAGGCGCTGGTCTGTCGCCTCCAGTCGAAGATCCTGGATCATGGAGAAGTAGAGATTGTCATCTCCCTCGATCACACAAAAGTCTCCAATCTGCACGTCCTCCGAACTGGTCGCCTCATCCAGCCTAACGATCAATCCATCATTGAACGTACCGCCTGTGATGACGCCTAGGCATTGGCGATGCATATCACACTCCTGTCTTCTGCTCTCCGATCGCTAACCGCACCCGCTCCCGCGCGAGCTTCACCACCCGCACCAAGTCTGGCACCTGCGGCTGAGCCTCATGCAACCCTGATATCGGCCACCACCGACAATCGACAGCATCATCCGCCGCGACCGGTACCGTGTCATCCTCGCATAACGCAACAACTTCGATGAGGACGTAGTGGAAACGGATTGTGCCATCATCCTCGCGCTCGATCACGTCGACGGAGGTGAAAGTGGCATCCTCCGGTACCTCCACGTGGAGGCCTGTCTCCTCCAGTACCTCGCGAGCGGCGGCCTCTGCCACTGTCTCGCCTAACTCTACACCGCCACCTGGCGGCGACCACATTCCCTTCGCTGGCGCCTTGCCACGCTGTACCAGCAGCACGTCTTGCGCAGATGGGTCTCGAAATACCAAGACACTGACGCCGACACCTGGTCGGTGGTTCATGTTCATGCGCGTTGCATATTACATATTACGTCTTGCGCGAATTTTAAGTAATACACCAAGAGCGATTGGCCGATAGGGTAAGGCTCTTAGAGGCGTGCTAGGGTGATGCCTCGCTGCCCCTGGTATTTGCCCTTCTTATCAGCATAGGAGGTCTCACAGGGCTCATCGGACTCGAAGAAGAGCACCTGAGCAATGCCCTCGTTGGCATAGATGCGGGCAGGGAGGGGGGTGGTGTTGGAGATCTCGATAGTGATGTGCCCCTCCCACTCAGGCTCTAGCGGGGTGAAGTTGGTGACGATGCCTGTCCTTGCGTAGCTACTTTTGCCGAGCACGACCCCAAGTACGTTGCGCGGTATACGGATGTACTCCACACTCCGGGCCAGGGCGAAGCTGTTGGGTGGTATCAGGCAGATATCGCCTCTGAAATCCACAAAGGATTGCGGGTCGAAGTTCTTGGGGTCGACAATCGCATTGTTCACATTCGTAAAAATCTTGAAGTCGTCTGCCACTCGGATATCGTAGCCGTAGGAACTCACGCCATACGAGATAACACCTTGGCGTTCCTGCTGGTCCACGTAGGGCTCGATCATCCCATACTCTCTCGCCATACGGCGAATCCAACTGTCAGGCCTGATTGACATAAGCATGTTCCTTCATGATATTCACTGGTCCGCCACCTCCTGCGTCGCCTTAGCCAGGTCGATGAGAAGGCGCTTGGTGCGGATATACCACTGCGGCAGGGACTGGAAGCGATCTGCCGCTTTGGCAAGAGGGCCGATCTGCACTTCCTTGACCCGGTCGCTCACAGCGTAATTGTAAATCGGATGATAGAGAGGCAGGGCAGGCAGTTCACGCGCTAGGATGCTCTGGAAGTCGTGATAGAGGGCGCGCCGGGTGTCAAAGTCCAGGCTATGGCGGGCTGCGACCAACAGAGAGTCTGCTTGTTCACTGCTAAAAGAGGTATAATTCTTTCCGGCTTCCGTTGCCTGCGACGAGTGCCAAAGAGGATAAAAATCTGGATCGGCGGGTAAACCGCCCTGCGGCGTAGAAAGAAGGACTACATCAAAATCGCGCGAGCGGAGGGCCGCAGCCAGCTCGCCTGACGAAACGGTACGTGGCTCCACGTTAATGCCAAATTTCTTCCACTGTGCTGCTACGGCTGTAGCCATCGCGCGGAGCTGGTGATCTCCCTCATCTACCATGATCGTGAACTGTAACGGCAGGCCACCTTGATCGAGAATGTCATCGTCATCACTATCAAACCAACCCGCTTGCTTGAGTAGCTCGCCCGCTTTATCCGGCTTATAGGAGTAGCGTGGTAGCTCCGAGTTGTATGCCCAGTGGGTCGGCAGGAGGAAGCCATCAGCCACGATGCCCTGTCCGGCCAGTACCTCTTCAATCAGCTCCTTACGATCTAGTCCCCGCATGAGCGCCTCCCGCAGTTCATGCTTCTGAAAGCGGGAGTGCTGCAGATTGAAGAAGAGAGCGGTATAGCTCGCGATCGTGGTGGGATGTGGATTCAGCGTAGGATCGCGCAGCACACGACCCAGATCCCTTGGACTGATCTGAGCAACCCCCATCACCTCTTCGTGCTGATAGGCCTCCAAGGCCGCGCGGGCATCATCGTAGAAGCGGAAGACGAGTTCGTCCAGCATCGGCTTCTCACCCTGGTATGCTGGATGAGGCTCCAACACGATCTGCTCGGGTGCAACATGGGTGACTCGCCATGGCCCTGTTCCCACAGGATGACGACTGAAGGGCGCACCTAGTAGTTCCTCGGTAGGAACACCATCCAGTAGATGACTAGGCAGGACAGCGAAGGTAGTAAAGCTCAAGAACGGAGCAAAGGGTGCCAGTTCATCCGGCAGCGTGAAGCGGATAGTATAAGGATCTTCTATCTCCACACTGACTGTGCGCCACATCTCGGATGCTACAGAGTCGTGGGTGTAGGCGGGGTGCCGGAGCACACGAACGGTGTAGGCAACATCCTTTGCCGTAAACGGTGCCCCATCATGCCATTGTATATCATTGCGTAGGTGGAAGGTGTAGTGCTTCCCGTCCTCCGAAACCTGCCAAGACTCCGCAAGATCCGGTTGCAGCAGGCCACGCTCGTCAGCGCGAGTCAACCCATTAAAGAGCAGTGCAGCAATGTCCTGCTCCGCGCGGTTCTGCAGGTAAAGCGGATTCAGACTAGCAGGATATCCCACAAGTGCCTCAGTATAGGTACCCCCTGGCTCTGGAAGAAGCACTGTCTCTAACGTAGTCGAGAGGTAGCTAAGCATGGTCAGCAGCAGAACGATGCCGCTGAACGCGATAAACGCCTGCAAACGAATGTATTGAGTCATGGTCATGCTAAAAAGGCACGCACCTGTATTGGTGCGCGCCTTCTTCAAGCTCTTATTTAACTAACACTCACCCAGTAATCAACACCGCGATCAGGTCCAGAACGATGAATGCAATCATCAAACCTATGGTAATGTTGTAAAGCGTCTTTTCCACGCCGCGTCGGCTTGAGTACACAGCATCGCGACCAAAAATACCGCCCCCCAAGCCACTACCTTTACCCTGAAGCATGACGGCTACGATGACCGCGATAGAGATCACTATCAGTGCCAGATAGATTGCCGTTTCCACAAACAACTCCCAAATGAGTTACCAGTCATCATTATACTAGCGCATCTTAGCACAAACGCTACGTTTTTCAAATGGTTGCGCCCACTCCCCGGCACTCCCAACGTATCGGGCACCTCACGCCAGCCCCTTGAATGTTTCTTGAAACTCGGTTACCTTCCGGCGACCCTCCCATATGGAAAAGAAGGCGAAACCAAGCATGAGGTTGACCGCGAAAAGTTGTGCTCCTTCCATGATCAATTCTCAATCTCAGACTTGTCGACCGATCTTCGTGTGTTACCCCGCACTCTGCCTGTTACGTTCCACCTTTGGAGGGGAGACGTTAGTTGCGCTGCCATCTCACGAGGCACAATGACGTGGAGGGCCCGCGGGACGACGGTAAAGGTCATCGGCGTCGACCCAAGCGGCTCGGCGTCGACGTGAACGGGTAGCTGAGGCGAGGAAGTAATACGTATCTCGCGGCCCCGCAAAAATTCCACTTCTGGGTCGCGCATGTGACGTCGTAGGATAACGTTGATCGTGTGGCGGAGGAATTGTGGCCAACTGCGACCTGCAAAAATGCCGACATCGAGGAGACCATCGGTGACACTAGCATCCATCGCCAGGGGCACCAGAGCATACAGCTTGGAGTTGCTGATTGTCACCAGCCACGCATTGCGCACAATTTCGACCCCGTCCACTCGAATACGTACTGTCGCTCCACGATATTTGAGGGCTTCACGGACAGCTGTCCAGGCGTAGGCGAGTGCACCCCAGTACCGCTTGGCCTTCAGGTCAACGCGCTGTATCACAAGGCCATCTAATCCGGCCCCTGCCATGATGAGGAAGTAGCGGTCATCTGCCTTGCCGACATCCATCAGAAGTGTCGTGCCTTCGACGAGCACTCTCCCCGCTACCTCCAGATTGGGGCCGAGAAGCGATATGTTGGCAACCCCACTTTCCCACGCCCATACGTTCGCGGTACCCGTCGGCAGGATTCCAAGGCGCACATTGGGATGACCAACCAGTCCATTCACCACGCCGTTGATCGTGCCATCGCCTCCCGCCGCAATCACCACCTCCGCATCGTGTGCGACGGCTTCTTTCGCCAGCTCGGTCGCACTGACCTCTGGGGTTGTTTCCTTCCACTCCACAACCCAACCATGCTCAGCTAGATACCCCACAACATTGCGAAGATGGGCGCGCACGGTACGCTGCCCTGCAGCGGGGTTGAAGACGAGTGTGGCTTTCATAAAAAGATTACGATAAAATGATGGCGGCGTGTGGGCTCGAGCGAGATCGACGATGAATGGTAGCTTGAGTCGACTGTAAGAGTATAAGATTAGGATCAGGGTATCGACAAGCCCCATTTACTGTCCCTGCACGCCTCATGCCAGCAGTGACCGAAATCTATCGTTGGGGCTTGATAGCCTGCAAAGGGTAGGCTACAATCACAGACGTTCTTGGAGGAAAAGGGCCGAAAATCTAGATGCAAGGTTTGCTGGACGACCGGTATAAGCTATACGAGCGGTTGGGCGAGGGCGGCATGGCCGAGGTCTTCCGAGGGGAAGATCTGCGGTTGGGACGGGAAGTGGCAGTCAAGGCGCTACGCCCTCAATACGCCTCCGAGAAGAGTTTCTTGGACCGTTTTATCAACGAGGCGCGTTCCATGGCGGGTTTCAGCCATCGGAACGTCGTAAACGTGTACGATGTGGGACGTGACGGACAGCGTTACTATATCGTCATGGAGTACGTTCCGGGAGAAGACCTGCGGAGAAGATTGGAGCGGGTTGGGGCCTTGCCTGTGAAAGCGGCTTTAGATATTGCGCGACAGATGGCGCAGGGAATCGGCTATGCTCACCGTAAAGGACTGGTCCATCGGGACATCAAGCCGGGGAATATCCTGATTACCGCGGACGGCGAGGTGAAGGTGGCAGATTTCGGGATTGCCAAAGCGATGGCGAGTGCCGGTTTCACCGAGCCTGGTATTGTATGGGGCACAACCGCCTATTTATCCCCCGAACAGGTACGTGGTGAGCCGGCAACCCCTGCCAGTGATGTGTACGCGATGGGTATCGTGTTGTATGAGATGCTGGTAGGCAAGCCACCATTCCAAGGCGAGGATCGAGTTGCCATCGCTTTGAAGCATCTCCGTGACATGCCTCCCCCTCTTCCTGAGGAGATCCAGGTACCGGATGGCGTCACTTCCTTGATGAACAAGGCCCTGGAGAAGGAGCCATCCGAGCGGTTCAGCAACGCGGACGAGATGGCGCGTGCTCTTGGTGAGTACCTGCGAACGGACAAAGATTCTACCATCAAGCGGACGATCTCCTTGCCAACTGTCCCACCTCCAGAAGGGACGGCGCTGCGCCGCGAGATCCCGCAAACCTCACAGCCATCCTCCTCCAGTGAGGATGCTCTGCAAGCTGCCGAGATGCTGCGCCGTCAACGGGCAGCACAGCGACGCCACTACGCGGGGCAAGAGGCCTCTACTACCACAAAGCCACGTGCAGGCACGGATTGGATCACTGTGGGACTAGGTATCCTAGCATTGCTCCTTACCGTAGGGTTGATTCCCCTCTACCTACGCGTGTTCGAGGCGCTTCAATAATCTGTCCTGTAGGAGGTCTCGACAAGGCACTCCCCAATCTTTATTTATGGTCTCCTTTTTGCTATACTCTCACAATATTATGCAGGAGACCGTAATAGCGGCAGCGCTTCAAGCTGCAAGCCTCGAAATTACGCACTCCACGAGCCATCCTTGAGAGATGTAGTCCCAGATAGGCGTCCACGTAATCTAGAAATAAGCTGAAGATGGAGGATGTTCGGTGAGACAAGGTTGGGCACGAAATGCCCTGGTTTACCTGCTGATCCTTGTCGCGCTGGTGGCGTTGTTCTACAACCTGGTCACGCCGCCAGATCGAATGGATACAGTAGAAATTAGCGACGTTGCTAGCCAGGTGCGGGCGGGCAATGTTGAGAAGATTGAAGTTGAAGGCGATGAATTAACTGTCTACTTGAGGAACAGTGGGGAGCCTGTTCGTTCATTGAAGGAGTCGGATGTGGGCTTGCCGGAGTTCTTCCGCTCGTTGGGACTAACGCCGGATCAGATCAATGAGGCTGGCATCCAGTACCAGGAGCCGTCACAGTGGGGCGGCATCATGCCGATCCTCATATCCCTTGTGCCGTTGCTGATCTTCGGCGGCTTCCTCTTCTTTATGTTGCGGCAAGCACAGGGCTCGAACAACCAGGCGATGAGCTTTGGCAAATCAAAGGCACGGCTCTTCACTGGCGACAAGCCAACTGTCACGTTTGACGATGTGGCGGGTGTGGAAGAGGCGAAGGAAGAGCTAGGCGAGATCGTCGAGTTTCTCAAAGAACCGGAGAAATTCATCGCCTTAGGGGCACGGATTCCAAAGGGCGTACTGATGGTTGGCCCACCCGGTACAGGCAAGACGCTGATGGCGCGTGCCGTAGCGGGCGAGGCCGGTGTTCCCTTCTTCTCGATCTCCGGGTCCGAGTTCGTTGAGATGTTCGTCGGCGTCGGCGCGAGCCGCGTGCGCGACCTATTCGAGCAGGCGAAGCGTAACTCACCCTGCCTCGTCTTCATCGACGAGATCGACGCTGTCGGTCGACAGCGTGGGGCGGGACTGGGTGGCTCGCACGACGAGCGGGAACAGACGCTGAACCAGATCCTGGTCGAGATGGATGGCTTCGATTCGGATACGAATATTATTCTGATTGCTGCGACGAACCGTCCGGATATCCTCGACCCGGCACTGCTGCGTCCCGGTCGCTTTGACCGGCGTGTGACGCTCGATCGACCGGACCTCGTCGGACGACAAGCCATCCTGGAAGTGCACGTGCGCGGCAAACCATTGGCACGAGATGTTGATCTGCACACCGTGGCGGCCGGTACCCCCGGCTTCAGCGGGGCCGACATCGAGAACTTGGTCAACGAGGCGGCGATCCTGGCGGCACGGCGCAACAAAAAGGCGATCACTATGAGCGAGATGCAGGAGGCTATCGAGCGCGTTCTCCTAGGGCCAGAGCGCAAGAGCCGCCTGATCTCCGCACGAGAGAAGCGTATCATTGCCTACCATGAGGCGGGACACGCCGTCGTGAAGCACTTCTTGCCGCTCTGCGATCCGGTGCACAAGATCACCATTGTCTCGCGTGGTATGGCAGGTGGGTACGTGCTTGCCCTGCCTGAAGAGGACAGGCAATTTATGCGGCGTGCCAAGTTCATGGATGAGATGGCGGGCGCACTTGGCGGACGGATAGCTGAGGAGATCGTTTTTGGCGATGTGACGACCGGTGCGTCGAATGACCTGGAGCGCGTGACCAACATGGCTCGCTCGATGGTGACTCGCTATGGTATGAGCGACAAGCTCGGGCCCATGACCTTCGGTCAACGTGAGGAGTTAATTTTCCTGGGCCGTGAGATCTCCGAGCAACGGAACTACTCGGAGGATGTGGCGGAATTGATTGACGATGAGGTGCGCGAGGTCGTCGATGAGGCGTACCAAACAGCGCATAAGGTGCTGAAAGAGCATCACGACAAGCTAGAATTGCTCGCGAAGACGCTGATGGAGAAGGAGACCCTCGGGCGCGACGAATTTCGCGCGCTCATGTCGGGCGAGCCTCCACCGCAGCGCAAGACGACACAGCCTCCCAGCCAACAGCCGTCCTCCCCATCTCGGGAAAGCGAGGGGGACGACCACGCCAGTGGCGATATCTCCTTCAGCCCGGCACCGGCCTAAACTCGCAACTCTCTTAAAAGGCGCCCCGCCTTTATGCGGGGCGCCTTTTTTGTATGACAACCCTTGTCCACCTCCTCATGTATCCGCTATGAAGGTTGGCAACCCTTCTGTCTGGCCTTATAATCAATAGAGGAATGGAATACACCTCAATCAATAACTGAACAGCGTGGTCTGTATAACACTAGAGCTAGGAGGGAACGATGGAACACACGGTTGAACAACTGCTGGAGCATGTAGAAGGCGCTCTTCAGGTGGATGGCGATCGAGTGAAGGTGGTAGACGAGGTGCAGCTGCGGGAGAAGATCGATCACCTTGTCTACCGTGCAGTATTCGGTGAGGGACTGGAGCGCGATACCGCACGCTGGCTGATCTGGGAGGCAGGGCAGGAGCTGGGCATCAAGCCTGCGTCGATCCACAATCTGTACATGGCGATCGGTGGGGGCCAGGTCCCACATAATTTCACGGTACCGGCGATGAACGTGCGTGGTATGAACTTTACGATGTCCCGCGCCATCTTCCGTGCCGCGAACAAGCTCGACGTCGGCGCGATGATCTTTGAGATCGCCCGTTCGGAGATGGGCTACACCGAACAGCGACCGACGGAGTACGTGGCTGCTGTGACTGGTGCCGCTATCAAGGAGGGATTCCACGGACCGCTCTTCATCCAGGGCGATCACTTCCAGGTTTCCGCCAGTCGATATAAGGAGGACGCGGAAAAGGAGATTGCCGCGGTCAAAGATCTCATCAAAGAGGCGGTGAATGCCGGTTTCTATAACATAGACGTTGACACCTCCACACTGGTAGACCTCTCGTACGAGGACTTGGATCAGCAACAGCGAGAAAATTACGAATTGTGCGCCAAGATAACCGAGTATATCCGCGAGATCGAACCGGAAGGTGCAGTTGTCTCTGTCGGAGGTGAGATCGGCGAGGTGGGTGGCCACAACTCCACCGTGCCCGAACTACGTGCCTTCATGACGGGGTACAATCGCACGTTGGCTGACTTCCATCCCGACCTGCAGGGTATCTCTAAGATCTCGGTGCAGACTGGTACTAGCCATGGTGGCGTCGTCCTGCCGGATGGCACGTTGGCAGAGGTCCAGGTGGACTTCGAGACGCTCGAAGAATTGAGTCGTGTGGCGCGGGAGGAGTACGGTCTAGGTGGTGCGGTACAGCACGGTGCATCCACGCTGCCTGCCGAGGCCTTCAATCGCTTCCCTGAGGTCGGTACGGTCGAGATTCACCTTGCCACAGGCTTCCAGAATATTATCTACGAACACGCGCCAGAGGAGATAGTCAACGCTGCTTACGACTACGTTAAGACCGATCTGAAGAAAGAGTGGAAAGAGGGGCAGACAGAGGATCAGTTCCTCTACAAGACTCGCAAGAAGGCATTCGGTCCACTCAAGCAGCAGTGGTGGGACTTGCCCGAGGAGGAGCATCGCAAGATCGGCCAAGCACTCCAGGAGCAGTTCGAGTTCCTCTTCGACAAACTCAACGTCAAGAACACCAAGCGTTACGTCTCACAAACCATCACCCCTCCCACCATGCACCGTGTCCGCCCCACTGAAGCAACAGAACGGGAAGCACTAGAGATCGCGAGTGATCTAGCAGACTAAATATAGAGCGGAGAGCGGCTCGTTCGCTCCCCGCTCTTGTGTAGGGGTGTAATGGCAGTGATCAGTGGTTAGTGGTCAGTGATCAGTGTCGTCACACTCCTACACTCCCACACCCCTACACCATCACACCCCACATGCCGTTCCGCTCCCCGAGCCTACGCCGGCACCTTCTCCAACCCCGCCGCTTCCCGCAACGCTTCCACCTTGTTGAGTTGCTCCCACGGTAGGTCCAGGTCGGCTCTACCGAAGTGGCCGTAGGCAGCGGTCTGGCGGTAGATGGGGCGGCGCAGCCGAAGGTCACGAATGATGGCACCGGGGCGCAGGTCGAAGACCTTGTCAACGGCCTCGATAATGACCTCGTCGGCGACCTTGCCTGTGCCGAAGGTCTCCACGTTGATGGAGAGTGGACGCGCCACACCAATGGCATAGGCGACCTGAATCTCGCAACGATCGGCAAGGCCAGCCGCGACGACATTCTTTGCAACCCACCGCGCTGCGTAAGCGGCCGAGCGGTCCACCTTTGTGGGATCCTTGCCCGAGAAAGCGCCACCACCATGACGGCCCATGCCGCCATAGGTATCCACGATGATCTTGCGTCCCGTCAGACCCGCGTCACCCATTGGACCGCCGACAACGAAACGACCCGTCGGGTTGACATAGACTTTCATGTCGTCATCTACCAGCTCGTCCGGCAGTACGGGCAGGATCACATGGTCGATGATCGCCTCGCGAATCGCCTCCTGCGAGATGTCTGGCGCATGCTGTGTTGAGATGAGTACGGTGTCCACGCGCTTCGGGTTGCCGTAGCTGTACTCGATTGTCACCTGGCTCTTGCCGTCAGGGCGTAGCCAGGGCAGCGTCCCATTCTTACGCACCTCCGCCAGTCGCCGGGTCAACTTGTGGGCCAGTGAGATGGGTAGCGGCATCAGCTCGGCTGTCTCATTGCAGGCGAAGCCGAACATCATCCCCTGATCGCCCGCACCGATCTTCTCCAGTTCCGCCTCCTCATCCACGTGGCCATTCGCGCGGAACTCCAGCCCTGCGTTCACGCCCTGTGCGATATCCTGCGATTGGCCCGCGATCGCGATCTGCACCCCACACGTGCTGCCGTCGAAGCCCTTCTCCGACGAATCGAAGCCGATCTCGTTGATCACCTGACGCACGAGAATATCGAAGTTCACGAAGGCATCCGTTGTCAACTCCCCCAACGCCACCACGAAGCCGGTCTTGATGGCCGTCTCGCAGGCAACCCGGCTCATCGGATCCTGCTCTAGGCATGCGTCCAGTACCGCATCCGAGATCTGATCGCATATCTTGTCAGGATGGCCCTCCGTCACCGACTCGGAGGTGAAGAATAACTGCTCGTTTTCCATGAAACTCGTGGACATGTTATATCTCCCTCTTTAAACCGTGCCGTGTTCCCAAGCACTCAGATAGCTTTCCTGCTCTGGAGTGAGCGTATCGATCTCGATGCCCATCGCCTCCAGTTTGAGACGAGCGATCTCTTGATCAATCTCTTCAGGCACATCGTAAACCTGGTTGTCCAGTTCACCGCCGTGCTTGAGAAGGTACTCGGCGGAGAGCGCCTGATTGGCGAAGCTCATGTCCATCACGGCGCTGGGGTGCCCCTCGGCGGCTGCCAGATTGACGAGGCGACCCTCACCGACAACGTAGACGCGGCGGCCATCTTCCAGGAGGTACTCATCCAGGAACTCGCGGACACGTGTCTTCTTCACCGCGCGCTCTTCTAGTTCCCGCATGTTGATCTCGACATCGAAATGTCCCGAGTTGGCGAGGATCGCACCATCCTGCATGTTCTCAATGTGATGAACATCGATGACATTGATGTCGCCGGTAGCGGAGCAGAAGATTTGTCCCACCCTCGCGGCCTCGGCCATGGGCATGACGCGATAGCCATCCATGACTGCCTCCAGCGCGCGTAGTGGGTCCACCTCCGTCACGATCACGTTTGCGCCCATGCCCTGTGCCCGGCTAGCGATACCGCGCGAGCACCAGCCATAGCCTCCGACGACGAAGTTCTTCCCGGCCAGCAGAACGTTGGTACCGCGGATGATGCCATCAATCGTGCTCTGCCCCGTCCCATATCGATTGTCGAAGAAGTGCTTGGTCTGGGCGTCGTTCACCGCGATAATGGGAAAACGCAGCGCACCCTCCCGTGCCATGGCGCGCAGGCGGATCACACCTGTGGTGGTCTCCTCCGTGCCCCCAATCACATTGTCAAGCAGGTCGGAGCGCTTGCTGTGTAGCATCGCTACCAGGTCCATGCCGTCGTCCATTGTGATGTGCGGCTTGATGTCGAGCACGGCGTTCAAATGCTGGTTATAGGTTTCCGTGTCTTCCCCCTTGATGGCGTAGACGGGCATCTCGTAGTGCGACACGAGCGCGGCAGCGATATCATCCTGGGTCGACAGGGGGTTCGAGGCGCTCAATGCCACCTCCGCCCCGCCGGCTAGCAGGATCCGCATCAGGTTCGCCGTCTCTGAGGTGACGTGCATCGTCGCTGCAACGCGGGTCCCTTCGAAGGGGCGCTCCTTCTGGAAGCGCTCCTCGATGAGATCCAGCACCGGCATCTCCTTTGCCGCCCACCGCATGCGGAAGAGTCCCTTTTCCGCGAGGTTAATGTCTTTGATATCGTAATCAGTCATCCAGGTTAAAGCTCCTTTTTACGTTTCGCGTTCCAGAATATCACGAACTTTATCAGCACGTCCATAGACCTGCTCGAAGCGAATCACAAAATCCTCCAAATCGTACGCTTGACCCTGCGTACCAACGTGCTCGATGCAGTAGGTAGCGGCAAGTGCCCCGATCTTTCCTGCCGTTTCCCAGTCCGCACCGCCAACGTAGGCGCGGAGGAAGCCGCCGCGGAAGGCGTCGCCGACACCTGTCGGGTCAACCACTTTCTCGGTCAGCGCGGCGGGAATACGGTGGATCCCCTCGTTGAGAATGGTGATACCGTCCTTACCCCTCGTCACGATGAGATTGCGCGTCATAGCATGAATCTCGGCGCTCTCCACCCCCGTCTTTCTCTCGATCAGGCTCAACTCGTAGTCGTTGACGATGAGCATCAGCGAGTCCTCGATCCCGTCAAGCAGCTCCTCCCTACTCAGCCTCACCGTCTGTTGGCTCGGATCGTAGATGTAAGGAATGTCGAGTTCCTTGCACTCGCGGACTGCCTTCGCCATGGCTTCCGGCGTGGTGGGGGAGATGACAACGAACTCGATGTTTCCCTTGTTGAGATCGTAAAGCGAGAGCTGTGCCGCATCGCCCATGGCGCCCGAATAGAAAGAGGCGATCTGCCGATTATCGAGATCGGTGGTCACGAAGAAGGAGGCCGTAAACTTGTCGTCGATCACCAGCACCCCGCTGGTGTCCACCCCATGCTCTTCCAGCCACTCCCGATACTCCGCAAAATCCCGACCGACCGTGCCGAAGAGCAGCGGCCGTGTACCTAGTAACCCCATTGTGTAGCCGATATTCGCTGCCACGCCGCCGCGTCCTTTGCGCATCTCGTCTACTAGGAAGGATAGGCTCAGCCGGTCGATATGCTCCGGCAAGATATGCTCGTTGAAATGGCCCGGAAAGCGCATGATGTAATCAAAGGCAATCGAGCCAATCAATACAACCTGTTTCGTCATCACTCCTCCGCTGCTACACCTTGCGGCGATACCACCCTACCCACCTTTCGATCTTCCTCGGCCTGCTTCACCACCTCACGGAGGTTTTCCTGATAGGGTGGGTAGACGGGACCGTACTCGGTGATGATGGCGGTGACGAGGCGGTTAGGCGTGATGTCGAAGGCTGGATTGCCGACCTGCACCCCTTTGGGCGCGATGCCAAGCGGGTCACTGTCGGGATGTGTCACCTCGCGCGGATCCCGTTCCTCAATCGGAATATCGCGGCCCGTCGGCGTGCGAAGGTCGATCGTGGAGGTCGGCGCAACGACGTAGAACGGTACATCATTGTCCTTCGCGACCACCGCTAGCTTATAGGTGCCGATCTTGTTCACCACATCACCATTCGCTGCGACACGATCGGCCCCCACTAGCACGGCGTCCACCTGGCCAGTGAGCATGTAGTAGCCTGCCGCATTGTCCGCAATGAGCGTCATCGGCACGCCCCAGTTCATCAGTTCCCAGGTCGTCAACCGCGCACCTTGTAGGCGAGGACGCGTCTCGTCCACGAAAACGTGGATGCCCTTGCCCTGCTCATGTGCCGAGCGAATCACTCCCAGTGCCGTGCCCCAATCCACCGTTGCGAGTCCACCCGTGTTGCAGTGGTGCAGCACATTCGCATTGGCTGGCAGTAGACGCGCGCCGTGCGCCCCCATCGTCTGGTTGATCTGCACATCCTCGTCCGCGATACGCTTCGCCTCCTCCAGCAATGCGTCCCGAATCTCATCCAGGTCATCGCTCTCGATGCTGTGGGATTTGTGAAGCATTCGTTCTAACCCCCAGCGGAGATTGACCGCTGTTGGGCGCGCCTCGTAGAGCACGTCGTGCGCTTCCTCCAGATCGCGGAGCAATCCCTCAATGGTTGTCGCATCGCTCTGCTGCGCTGCCAGCACCATGCCGAATGCTGCTGCGACCCCAATCGCAGGCGCACCCCGAATCACCATGGAAGTGATAGCATCTGCCACATCATGGTAGTCCGAAAACTCCAGCCAGCGCTCCTCGTGCGGCAGCACACGCTGGTCGATCATCTTTACGACGTCTTTCTCGTCAACCCATTCGATGGTACGCACAGTCAGCTCCGTTATGCAACAAAAAAGGTCTCCCACCCAGAGGATGAGAGACCTTTACAAAACAAGATAAAAAGAGCAACGGCGAAGGGTCCCTCATCTTTCAGGCGGCGCTACCGAGACCTCGGCGCAACCTGCCGGATTTGGCACCTGGCGCCGCTCCCCGTGGCTCTACGCTCTCCTGGAAGCACGCTGGTTGCCGGGGGTTCACAGGGCCGGTCCCTCCCCCCCTCGCGATGAGTGGTCTATGTTCAATTGGATGTGTATCGAGTAGTGTATGAAAGTCAGGGGATTTTGTCAAACGAGGTTCCGGCATGGGGTATGCTATGTTTTCACTAGTGGGGCTGTTCGGGAATCGTGAACGAGATTAGAGACTAGAGACTGGAGACTAAGGAATGCGGAGTGCGGAATGCGGAGTGCGGAATGACTAGAGACTGGAGGTTGGAGATTTATTTCCGGTAAGCGATTGATCGTGGACTAACGAGTTAGCAATCACGAGGAGAAGGGGAAAGCATGGAAGCGCTGGAAGTTGTGCTGTGGGTTGTGGGAGCCATCGTGGTCGTGGCGTTGCTATGGAGGGGCGCACCTTTCTTCCAGGCAATCTTCGAGCGGCGCGACAGAGACACCGTGATCGATAATAAGGTGATCACCCCACCCTCGAGTGCATCCACTGAGGAAATCGTACAAGAGGCGGAGGAGGATAGCGAGATTGACGAGCACGGGTTAACGACCGAGTAAACCAGGGAGTCAACGCTTATGAAGATCTACACACGAACCGGGGACGAGGGGAAGACCGGCCTCTTCGGCGGACAGCGGGTCAGCAAAGATTCACCCCGTGTCGAGGCTTATGGGGCGGTGGATGAGGTCAATGCACTCGTCGGCATCGTGCGCTCGTTCTTGCCGGAGGATGACCGGTTGCAGGAGCGACTGGCGACGGTACAGAGCGACCTCTTCGTCGTCGGTGCCGACCTGGCAACACCAGAGGTAGAGGGGAAAAAGGCGAGCAGCTACGTGCCACGCGTGCAAGCCGAGGATGCCAAACGGCTTGAGCAGTGGATCGACGAGGCAGAGGAGGAGTTAGAGCCGATGCGTACCTTTATTCTACCGAGTGGCATCCCTGCCGCAACACATCTTCACTTTGCTCGCACCGTCTGCCGCCGCGCCGAGCGCCGTGTTGTCACCCTGGCCCACTCCGAAAGCATTTCTCCCTACATACGCGTCTACCTGAATCGCCTCAGCGACCTGCTGTTCGTCTGGGCCCGTCTAGTAAACGCCCGTGCCGACACACAAGAGACACCGTGGGTATCGCCAAAGCCGGCACAGGGGAGCGAAGAGGCGGAAGAGCAAGAGTAAAGCGGTTGTTGGCTCTCTTGCTCCTTGGCTAGAAGTATCCTTCGATGTACGTCTTGCGGAATCCGTAGTCGGTACTAAACGATCCGAACGCCTTGCGGCGTGCTTCGCGGAGCGGATAGCGGCGCAGGGAGTGGAGGCCGCGCCGGGCAATTTGCCAGGGACTGTAGATCTTGCGTACGAGCCAATCATAAGCTCCTTGCATCTCGTCCACAGTCATCAGCTTCGGCTTGTAGGTAATGTGTGCTGTGTCATAGTATTTCCACGGCACGTTCAATAGGCGCCCCTCCTCCTCGCATACTTGTCGGAAGGGGGTTTCGGGAAATGGGGTGAGGATGGTCATGCTGATGCCGTCCAACTCCGTCTCCTTCAGGAAGTCCCACATCGCCTCGTAGGTAGCTGGCGTGTCATGGTCGAACCCCGTCACGAAGAGGCCGACGACCCCAACCCCCGCGTCGTGAATCTTGCGCACCACCTCCTTGATCTGCGTGGCCTGCGCCTTGGTCTTGCCGCCGAGCGAGCCGCGGTTGTCGGGATTGATGGACTCGAAGCCGATGAAGATCTTGTCCAGATGCGCCTCGCGGGCGAGCCGGAGCAGGTCGGGATATTCTGCCACGATCTGCTCGCCCTGCGCGGTCCAACTATCGAGCGGCAATTTCGCCATCTTCTTGAAGAGCTCTTCTAGATATTCCGGAGCCGTCCGGAAGTTCAAGCCGAAGTTGTCATCTGTGACGCCGAAGCGCTTGATGCCGCGCCGCTCGATCTCCTCGATCACCTCGTCCACCGGACGGTGGCGCATGATGCGTCCCGATACCCGGATCGCCGTACAGAAGTCACAGTTGCGCGGGCAGCCACGCGTGATCTCGAGGTAGGGCGTCCAGTAGTCACGGTGCTCGTCGACCATGTTGATCACCCGATCCGTGAGTGGCTCAACGCCTTGCAGGGAGCGCCACACCTCATCCCGGTACATCGGTTGGAGCGTGCCGTTGATGAAGTCATCGATAATTTGTTCCCAAGTACGGAAACCCTCACCCACCGCGACCACATCCGCAAACTCGGCAACGTGCTCTGGCATGAGCGTGGCGTGCGTCCCCCCTACAACCGTCGTCGCGCCCTGGCTGCGGCATGCTTCCGAAATCTCGTGCGCGCGGTCGGCAGTGAAGGTCATCGTGGTAATGCCAACCAGGTCATGTTGGTTCAACCCTGCAAAGTCAAGCGGTTCCAGGTTTTCATCCCAAATCTCCACGGGAATCTCTTCAGGAACGATGGAGGCCAGACGCATGAGGGTATATGGTATGCCGCGGGCCTTGCCGAAGAGGCGGCCATCACGGTATGGTTGAATCAGGACAACACGTCGAATGTCCATCGGAAGATCCTTTCTTCAAACGAAGATCGAGAGATCCCTTTACCGGTCGCTCGGCTGTGGCGCCGGGGGGACAGAGCGTTCGGCGACCTGGGTACGGCCGGCAGCCCAGATGAGGCCGCCGGGGAGACTGGTTAGAGCGATCGTTAACTGTAAGAGAAGCGATGCCGCGATGGCCGGGTTCTCCGCGACCCCCACCAGCCCATAGAGGAACGGGAAGATATGCTGGTTCACACCGAGCCCGCTGATCGAGATCGGAAGGGCCATCGTCAGACCGATGATGGGGTTGAAGATGAACACAAAGAGCAAGAGCATCGGAACGGTGCTGCCGATTGACACAAATAGCAGCCAGTTGACGATATTCGCCAATAGGATAGTTGTCAGCCCGACGCCGTAGGCCGTGAGGAGTGCACCCGGCCGGCTGCGGTAGGAACCGACGGCAGCAGAGAGCTTGGTGACGATCGGTTCCAGCGGCGCTAGGCCCGGCACGCGCGCCACCACTCGCTCGACCAATCGTCGGAGGCGACCGCTGAGGAGCAGCAGAAAAGCTAAAAGGAGTCCCCCTGTCAGGAGCAATCCCATCTGCTCGACGACAACAAGGGCAGGCTCGTCGATGCCCACGAAGCGGACGGCAACCACTGCAGAGAGCGTTCCTGCAGTGGCGAAGACGAGTAGTCCCACCAAGCGGTCCACTACCACGGACACTGCCACATCTGCCGTGTTCGATACCTCCCGGACCATCCCGTAGCCACGAATCATGTCCGCCCCAATAAAGGGGAGGAAGTTGTTGAAAAAGACCCCCACAAACGTGTGGCGCACCAGACTACCAAGCGGTGCCTGCACGCCCTGTGCGCGCAGGAGTACACCCCATTTGACCGCATTGCTGGCTATTGCACCGAGGTAGAAAAGCATCCCTATTAGGAGGAGCGACAGGTCAGTATGGCGTAGTGCGTCCCACACGTTCTGGGGATCCACACGGAAGAACAGGAGAATGATCAGGGCAACGCTACTCGTCACTTTGAGCAGCATTATCAGACGCGCATTCATGCAGCTGTACCTCGTTTCCAACTGCCCAGCAGGACGAGAGTCATAAGTATTAGCAGGCTCCCAAGTGAGATGAGATTGGCGGTGCGCCGCAGCGGTGGGTCACTGAAACGGAAAGCTAGCACATGCTTGCCCTCGGGAACATCCACCACCATCAGACCAAGCGGGCCATCATCTTGTCGTATCTCGACCACTTTCCCATCAAGTGTCGCACGCCAGCCTGGGTAGTAGTAGGTCAGGTAGCGGATGGTTGCCGGCTCGCTTGCCTCGATCTGAGCACTAGCACTGCCCCCTGCCTCGTGCAGCTGCGTGACTGTCACTCCTTGGGTGAGTGCCTCGAAGCGCTGCGGCGTCTCGTTGGCTTCTAGCGCCGCCAGCATCGGTGAGCTGACAGGCTGCTCCTGTGTCTGCGCGACCATTCCCACCATGTCCGGGTATTTGCGCTCGTAATCCCGCCACGTCTGTTGCGTCTCGTCACGCGGGTTGGGTGGCGTGAACTCAGGTTGGGTGTAATCGACGGTTGTCGCCAGTACTAGCAGAACGGCGACTGCCAGACCTGGCATTACCCCTCCGCGCGGTGCCAGGAAAAGCGCTGCACCCCCCGCCAACAACGACAGGGGCAGCGCCGCCACCGCCAGCAACCGCCAGGGGAACTGGACGAGCGTCGATAGCGGTGCAATATTCCAAACTGCAACGGCAGGTGGCAACATCAACGCAACCAGGATCAGAAGGGAGATGGCGTAGAAGATCGTGAGCGCGGGGTTGCGAGATGTTGCGAAATGATTCGATTGCGGAAGGCGGAAGGCGGATTGCGGAATGGTAGCGGCCTTCGGGTGGTGATCGTTTGTTGTCAAGAGGTGGTAGAGGGCGAGGCCTGCGAGCATCAGGGCTGCGAGGCCGAGCTGGAAGGACATGCCGTCGCCTGGGCCGGGCACGGAGTAGCCGAAGCCCCAGAAGGGGGAGAGCAGCTGGCTCGGGTAAACAAAATGATCCCTGTACTGGTATGTCTGGAGCGCCCACTGCTCCATCTCGATGTAGTCCTGTTCAGCCAGACTGGGGAGCCACACAGCCGTGCCTATTGCTACGGCAAGGGCGATGCTGCCCGAAACGGGCAGGACGCGCCGGAAGAGCGGCCGACCCAGGAAGGCGTGCCAATTGCCCGATTGGTATCCAACGAGGGCTAACTCGAAGAGAATGAGCGCGCTGAGCAGCGGTGTGAAGGTCAACGCAGTGATATTGTGCGTCCAGAGCAGCGCCCCGTAGCTGCCGGCCGCGCCTGCTACAGTGAGGAGCGAGGGGTGGCGTACCAACCGACGGAAGGCTAGCGCGATCCAGGGCAGCAGCGCCATGGCCATGAACTCGGCTAGGGCAGCGCGCACGTAGATGTCCAGCAGGTGGTAGGGCAGATAGGTATAGACCAGCGAGGCCAGCAGCGCCACCTGGCGCCCCCACACCTCACGAGCGTATGCGTAGACGCCCGCCGCGCCAAGCAGGAAACCGACGACAAAGGTCGCCTTGGTGCTGGCGACCACGCCGAAGAGTGGGGTCAGATGGAAACTCTCCCATATGTAAAACGAGAGGGGAGCGTAGAACACGAGAATCGGATAGCCGTACCCGTGCGCGATATCAGGGCCCCACCGTGGCAGCCAGTAACCATCCTGAATGCCCCTGTCGAATTGAATAGGAAAGAACAGGGACGGATGCGCATCGTGCGCGCCCATGAAATAGTTGGGACTGAGCAAGGGTGCCCAGGCAAAGACGGTGAGCATGAGCGCCAAAAACGCATAGCTATCTACGCGCCCCCAAAGGCCCATCCTGGCTAAGGGTATTTGGATGTGGTCATGCCCAAGCCACACCCCGTCGCGTGTCAGGCTCGCTGACTCCTTCAATAGATTCCCCTGCCCACCTCTACCGCATAACGACTGTAGGGGCAGCAACATAGGTCTGCCCCTTATTCACTAATAAATGGCGAATGCCAATTGTAGCGTAACGCCTCGCGAATAAGCGGTGGACGACGTTTCAAAGCGCATATGGTATAACTGCAAGCCTGGATTCTATGGAATCACTCTCTAAAAGTCAAAGAGGTAGCTTCTCAATCTGCATTTCCTCCCTTTATGATACAATCCTGCCTCGAAACAAAAAAGGGGATTCTGGATCGGATGAAAAAGCGGTTTGGTAAGCTAGCGATGCTTCTGCTGTTGGTGGGCGGGATGGCGCTTGCGGTGATGGCCGGCGCGGCCCAGGCAAACGACAGCAGTACGGATGGCTATCTGTTCAACGGTGGCTTTGAAGGAAATTTCTATCCTGTTGGCGATGGCCAGGTGGCAGAAGGTTGGGTGCGGGTGAACCTGGATGGCAATCCCGATTGGATGAGTACCTGTGCGTTCGCTGAGGCTGGCCCTAACTGCGATCAGGGTTGGGTTGAACGGATCGAGGGGGAGAACTCGCATATCCTCTTCTCTGAAGAGCTTGGAGCCGGGCAGCCGTTCGAAACGGTGCTCTATCAGCAAGTATCAGGCTTGACGCCCGGAAAGAGCTACTCCTTCAGTGGCTGGGTGCTGAAGATGTGGGGCGGCCCGGCAAACCAATTCCCGCCAACAGATCCATATGCTTATGGAAGCTGGATCGGGATTGATCCCACTGGCGGGACCGACCCGGAAGCGGCGAGTGTGCTCTGGGGTGAGATCGAGTGGCAAGAGGAGGCGCACGGCCATTTCGAGAATCATCGTCTTGCTGCTGTGGCACAGGATGAGACCGTGACGGTTTTTGTGAGGGTGTGGCACAAGTGGCAGAAGGCTGGCACACAGGCGATCGTGGACGGCCTGGAGCTTTTCGACGCCCCCACCGCCACCCTCCACACTCCCGCCGGTCCCCTCGCAGAACCCTATCTTGATTGGAGCGGCACCCTTCCCCAATCGTTGAGGGAGCGCGGGGCATTCGAGCTGTTTTTTGAGGTACAGAAACGCGACGGAGAGCGGTGGGTCACTCTTGTCGACGATCTGACTGATGACAGGGTACCGCTTCCATTAGTCGAGGGCGAAACAGTACAGCTCCGTGTGGTGCCCTACAGCGAGCAGGTGGACGACCCGGGTAGATTCACATGGCCACCTAGCACCCATGTGGGGATCCCTACCGCCGCCATCACTGTTACCTATGATACCGCCGCTCCCACTGAGCCGCAGCCACCCTTGCACTACCTCTTCCTACCGATTATCCCGAGGTAACAAACACCGTTACGTGGTCATGTCGTACTGAAGCGATGGTTGGTTGAAGAATGTTCCGAATGTTCCGAAATCGGGCTTTTTTACTCTGAAAATCGCGATTTCGGAACATTGGCATAAAACCGCCTTCGTTGCCTTCTCCGGATGATGGTTGATATCTCGCACCACTACTATACCAATTGCGTGTTGAAACGCCGTAAAGGTTCGTAGTAAACACTTTAGTGTTCATGAGGCGGACGAACACTAAAGTGTTTACTACAAACCTTTTATC
>JALZCF010000535.1 GCA_030863245.1 Chloroflexota bacterium | reverse complement strand
TTCACTACCGGACACTTTTGGGAGATGAAAAAAGACCAGTCACGAGCTAAACTCAGGGCAGAGACAAGATTGCCTGAAAGGAGTGGAGCTCATGACTGATCGACAACGAGTATACCATCAAGTGCTGACGGCCCTCAAACCGTTGATGCAGAGCGCCAAGCAAGGGCATGTCGTAACGCTGGCGATGATGATCACGGGCATCGTGCTGGGTAAGAAGGCCCAGTTGGCTGCCATGAGTGGCGAAGTGCCCTATCCGGCGCAAGACGAGAGCATTGAAAAGCGCATGCGGCGCTGGGTCGCTAATGACAACGTGAGTGAAACGGTCTACTTTATGCCCTTCGCACACGAGATCGTGACCAGTTTGGCACACGTGCGGCTCGTGTTGGCCTTGGACAGTAGTCCGGTCGGACGGGGCTGTATGGCGTTGCTGGTGGGCGTGATCTATCAGCAGCGCGCGCTGCCCTTGGCCTGGCTGGTCTATCGCGCTAAGAAAGGACATACCACAGCCGAGCGCCATATCGCAGTGCTGGAGGCGGTGCGGCCGCTGTTGCCTGAGGGGGCGGAGGTGGTCCTGTTGGGCGATGGCGAATACGATACCGTCGCGATGTTGCAATGGATCGAGCGGCACCCCCATTGGGCCTTCGTGGTGCGCACCGCGCCCAACTTGACCTACCGCTGTGGCAGCGTGTGGCGCAAAACCGGGGAGTTACCCCTTACCGCGGGGAGCCAGCTGAGCGTGCTCGATGTGGCCTTCACCCAAGAGGCCTACGGCCCGCTGCTACTGGTGGGCTGGTGGGACAAGCGCTACAAGGAGCCCTTGTATCTGCTGAGTAACCTCTCCTCCGCCGACGATGCCTGTCGCACCTATCGCAAACGCTTCCGCCTGGAGACCTTCTTCTCCGACCAGAAGAATCGCGGCTTCCATATCCATCAGAGTCATCTCTCCGACCCGGCACGCCTCAGTCGCCTCTTAATCGCCGCCTGCTTGGCCTACATTTGGATGATTGCGCTCGGGCTGTTTGTGATCCATAGCGGTCAGCGTGCCCGGATTGACCGCCCCGAGCGCCGCGATAAGAGCCTGTTTCGCTTGGGGCTGGACTGGTTGCGCTATGTGCTCAAATGGGGCGCGCCGTTCTTTGTGACCTTCCGCCTGCCCGCTAGGCAGGCGCAGCACGCTTTGGCCCCACCGGGCCACGCACCGCATAGCCTGTCTCGCTCACACGGCCTACCGTTAGCGGCTTAAGGCGAGCCTGCGGGCTTGGGCTTACACAAAACTGTCCGGTAGTGAATCCACGCCAAGCTTTTTCCCTCTGAAGCTGGTGATAGTACAGCGTTTCCGCCCCGATGCCTTCTTCACCGCCACGCAGCAAGCACGGTTGCGCACCCTCATGGATCGCTTCCACGAGGCACAAGCCCGGGGAACTCCCCCCAACGGTCGATGCCCAGCAATCCGTGATGCCTCTACGGTGGCGGAACCTCAAGATCCTTGCAAATCTTTCGGGCTAGAAAGTCATTGATCTCCCTATGGCGTGGCACAGTTGATGTCTTACCAGCAGCCCGATTGATATAGATAGTGTGATTGGCACCCTCGCGCAACATCTCACATCCATACTTCTCAAGATGCCGGATCAAATCACGTCGCTTCATGCGGCTGATAACGCAATCGCTTCTCGAATGACATCTTCATCTTGCAGGGCTTCTTTTGAAAGAAACCTATTGGCCTCTAATACCAACGTAATAGCTTCTTCCAAATTGGTTCTTGCTTCTTCCAGCGTTGCTCCCTGCGTATTAGCACCAGGCAGTTCTTCGACAAAACCTATATAACCCTCGGGTACCTTCTTAAATACCGCTGTAAGGTGAACTTCCATATCTGGCCGCTCCTCTAGAACAACGTTCTCCTTCACCGAATTATAGGTGGTTGCATCGGGCTAGGAAAGTTGATTGCACTCGAGGTGCCACGCAGCGAGTGGGAGAAGTTGTCGTCGGAGCGGTTGGGGGCGCCGTCGGCGAGTATCCGCACGCGGGTGGAGGCGGCGCGACGGATGCAGACAAAATACATTATCCCAGGTAAGTGGTGAGACCGCTGATTGCAATGCCGACACCCAAGACGGTGACAATCACTGCACTGGCTAGCGGGAAGGTGCTGCTCCAGTGGCTGCCGACACCGCCAAAGCGTTCCGTTGCTGATTTTAATAGGTCACCGGAGATCTCTGCTAGTGTGCCGTCCGCGTCTATCGATTTTTTGATGGCTTTGAGAACGTCTGTGCTCTGTGTCGAACCGAAAGTCTCGACTTTTCCCACAGTGGGTTTGTGTACTGTTTGACAGGAGGAGCAGCCACGTTTATGTGCTGCTTTGCGCTGTTGCAGTCCGTACGAACTGGATGCCTGCTAGCATGGCTCCCAACATCGACAAGATAAAGAGTAACATGGCTGGATCCTCCACGCTGTGCGGACCAAAATCGCGAATGTACGGCACAACCAGCGTTGCTGTGACGGTACACGCAATGCCGCTCAACAGTAGGAACCATTTTCCTAAAGACCTATTGCCAGCTTCTGATGACGATGATGTGCCTGGCACGAAAGCGCGGGTGTAGCGGGCAAGAATACTATCTCCGCCCAGTGTTGTACCAGCATTCGCCGAAAGAAGCGTACCTTGAATCACAATGTAGAACGCAGATAGGTTCACCACACCCGCCAGCACAAAATTCAAATTCATGAAGAGGCCAGCCAGTAATGCTAGATTCGTCAGTGTACCTGACGACGAAAGTCTATCTACTTTCTGTGTCATGAACTTTCTCCTTGTGGAACAGCTAGTTTGACTAGTCGCTCCTCGCGTCCGGCGCGTTCGAACGCCCTATCAGGGAAGTTGAACCAACGCTGCGTTTGCACCGTACTCGTCCACTCGAACAGCACGGTATCCTTTTCCGTATTGCTCGGCGTTGTGAGAAAGGCGTTCGTCGCGGCGACGACGTGGCTGTCGTGCTTGCTGTGTTTTATCTGATGGAGGGAGAATAACAGGCGAGTGTTCAGAACTTGTTAAGAACTCATAGAGAAACTATGCAGCTGCTGGGCGCAAGCGCAGCGGCGGCGATCCGGGCGCGAGTGGAGGGGGTTGTAGTACCGAAGACGAGTCGACTGGAAGCGGTTGCTGGGCGGCTCGTCAATGCGAATCGGGTGAGTAGGGGTTGTGCATCGTGCGAATCAGAATCTCGGGCCCCATCTTCACATTCGCCCCTTGAGACAGTAGGAAGCGCACGACGCCCACCACGTCCGCGACCGTCAGAAAATGACGGGGGTTCGTGCCAGAAGCCCAGGCCGCCAGCGGCGGGTGCGATGAGGGCGGTGCCACCCTGCTGGCGGATGGCTTCGGCGACCCGCTGCAACTCCCTTTGACGCCGCGCGACCAAGGTGACCTTGACGCCTTCCGCTGCCAGCATGGTGGCAATCCCTTCGCCGATCCCCGAAGAGGCTCCCGTTACGATGGCCACCGTGCCGTTTATGGTATCCATGTCGTCCTACTCCCAAGATATGGCAAAGCGAGATGGCCGCTTTATATGTCGTCGAACACTGCTCTTAGCACGACCGTTGGGTAGTGATCCAGCTGCTCGTGGACAGCTGTCGAAGTATCAGTCATTGTCATTACTCTCTGTGGATGCCCAGGCGGTAAGGGTCAGCAGAAACCCTGGCCAATCACCTTGCCGTTTTCCTCCTTCCTCCTTCATCCTTCCTCGTTGCCGTTACACCTCCACACCCCACACCCCCACACGCCGTTCTCATCCTTCATCCTTCCTAATTCATCCTTCCGAGCGGCAGCCTAACCCGATGGCTCTCCTCCAGCACCTCCCGCACCCGCTCCTCATCCATCCAACGGGGATGGGGGATGCTGAGGGGCGCAATGGGCTCCTGGAGGAGGGTGCGGGCGTGGCGCTGGATGGCGGCGTCGGCGAGGAGGTAACCATGGTTCTCGAGGACGGCAATCTCGGCTTCCGAGAAGGCATCCAGGTCGGTCCGTATCTCCGCGATGACCTCCTCTACCAGGCGTTTCGAGTAGCCGGGCGGTGCTATCTCGCCGTAGCTCTTGACCGCGCTGCCGATGCCCCAGTACGCGCCCGCCATGACGCCATTGATGAAGCCGGCGATGAGCCAGCGTTTGCGGATGGCGCCTGCCTGGTTGCCGGTAATGGTGTTGTAGCGCAACAGCCGGGTGAGCCAGTTGGTGCCCGACCCAAAGTCAAAGGTGGCCCCGCCGTTGGATACGAGGACGACCCTTGAGCTTTTCCAGACGGGCTCGAGGGCCATGTTGTCGTAGACGCCGCCGTCGGTGAGACGCAGAGCGGCCACGAGCGCATCCCACGTGGCGCCGAGGGGAACGCTCCCACCCCGCAGCTGGTTGGGATCGAGGTCGAGCTGCATGGGGTCGAAGACGGGCGGAAAGCAGGAGGAGGCGGCGACGGCGCGGGCGACGGGCCAGGCGGGGGCCGGACGGAGATAGCCCGCTTGATAGTCCCCAATATGTGCTTTGGTGAATTCCCAGTTGACCCCGAAGGTCATATCGGTGGCGCAGAAGATGAACTGCGGGCGGTCGGGAAGCTCCGTGAGTTTGAGCGAGGTGAGGTGGCGCTCCAAGCTCTCGGCCAGGGCGTCAATCGCCGTGCTGGGCTGGAACCAGTTCCAGGGGAGCAGGCGCTTCAAAAGCGGGGCGGTGCGAATGTTCTGGCGCGCGAGGGCGCGGAAGGGACTGGCAACGCGTTCCTCCCAGTCAGGCACTACGGTGCCAGGGGCCGGCCACGGTCGGAGGCGATCGGCCAGATGGGCCGCGATGAGGCTGCCGCCTGAGACGGAAGAGATGGTATCGAGCTGCGACAGGATGCCCTGTTCGTTCAGGCGGCGCAGCGCGCCCAGGTGGAACAGAGCCGCGCGGTAGCCACCGCCCGAGAGGCACAGCGCGACCCCTTGCCGCCGCTCCGCCTTGGCTGGTAGGTACGTCTCTAGCGCATACTCCGTCGCTGGCAAAACCTCCGCACCGCGCTCTGCCACATCCTCATCTCTCTCCGCTGCCACCTCTTCGCGTCCCTGAGTCGTAGCCACTGAACCGGCCTCCCTATAGACCCAGCCGGATCCAGGCCGGATCATGATCGCTTCCATCGCCCGAGTGTTTGGTGCGCCTGTCGATCCACGCGCCGCTCTGTTTGTCGGCGAGGGCCGGGCTAAGCCAGATAT
>JALZCF010000221.1 GCA_030863245.1 Chloroflexota bacterium | reverse complement strand
AGATCGTGCAGGAAGCCAAGTTACTGGAACGCATCACTCTTCATCCAAAGGTCATGGTAGGCAAACCCGTTATCCGCGGCACGCGAATTCCTGTCGAACTCTTGGTTCGCATGGTCGCACAAGGTATCTCGGAAGCCGAAATTCTACAGGAATACCCTGCTCTGGAGCCTGAGGATATTCGCGCGGCCCTGACCTATGCTGCCTACTCCAAGATGGTAGCGTGGCCAACCGCGTTCGAATGATGGCGCAGGTGCTGGAGCAGCACGGAGAGCGGCTGGTAGGCAGCTTTGTCGTTGTGACAGAGCGTCATGGTCGCATCCGCCCGGCTTCTCCCCCGCCTATGTAGGATATGCATATCCCCTACTCATAACTTCGTGCCGGTACATCCCGCTCCGGGACATAGGTACATGGGGTCAGGGCGCCGTTACGGCTGCACAGGCAGCAGGTACAAACGTGCTACGCCCTCCTCCTGCACCCCGGCCACGATCCACTCCCCATCCGGCGACCACTCCCACGCCCCCGCATCCGCGATTGCCCACTGCTGCACCTCAGCCCCTGTCATCCCGTCAATGAGGGCAACCCCCGTCTCCTCTGTGACGGCGATCCAGCGCCCCGACGGAGAAAGGTGGGGGTACTTCTGTCCTTCCTTCACCACGAGGTGCGGCTGGGTACTGGGCGGGTCGAGGGGGCGGAGCCATGCCTCCTGTTGATAGCGGCCCTCTACATTCATCGTTAGATCGAGAAGGAGGACGCGGCCATCCTCGGAAAACTCGCGCGGTAGAAGTTGGGCACTGTTGTGAACCGAATAGCGCAGCTCCTCGCCCTCGTCGTGCTCGGAGTGGTAGAGCAGCGGGTAAGTAACACCCCATCCCTGCTCGTCGAAGCCCACCAGAATGGTATGGTACCCACCGCTCTGCGCGTCGCGGGCAGCCCACGCGAACCAAACCGCCACCGCTTGCCCTTCGAGCGTCGTGCCGGGGACCAGCGTCTCCACCAGCGATGTGACCTCCCATCCTTCCTCACCTTGCGTCACTTCTAGTGGCCCGCGATCGGGCGTATCAGGGATGAGGAAGTGCGTATCGGAGAGCCAGAGCGGGGCAGGGGGACTCCCTTTGCCATCCAGGGGCTCCGCCTCCACCCGATGGAGCAGAGCGCCCGATGCGGCATCCACCACAACGGTATCGCCGCTGTGGAAGGAGATGGCTAGCTTGCTGCCGTCGGGCGACCACGCCGCGCTGTTCCACTCGACCACGGGAAGATCTGGAGAGGGGGTACCGGGGATTCCGACCTCCTCCTCCGTCAGCCCTTCCACGCGCCGCGCCTCCAGTGCGGTTGTGTCGAACAACCAGTAGCCGGTTTGACCACCATACAGGAAACGGGTGCCGTCGGGGCTCGACGCCAGAATGGTCAACGGTATTTCCGGAAAGCGCTCGGTCCACGTTGCCCGCTCATCTGTACAGACCGGCCACACAGCCACCTCGCCGGTATCCGTAACGTAGAGCAGTTCTCGCTCGTTCAGCCACACGTGTGGGCGCAGCTGATGGTGATCCACCACCTGGGTGCAGCGCATATCGGGTCGCTCGGTATCATATACGTGGAAGTCACCGGGCGTATACTGCGGGTTGATCTCCAGATCGGCCTGCGTGGACGTGCGATAGAGTAGGAAGCGGCCATCCGGTGACCACCCCGCCCCTCTCACGCGCACCGCCTCCGCCAGCGGTGTGACTTCCACATGCACCTCGGGCGCAGGTGTGAGGATGATGATCTCCTGGGCGTAGAGCGCACCACCTCCTCCCCCGTTCGTGCCGCCCGTCACCTCGATACGTGTACCAGGTTGGAGATCGGCCAGCGTGGCGGGATGGCCATCCTCAAAGCGGACGAGAGTCTCCTCGCTCACATCTATGGCATACTCCGTCTGCGGCTCGATGAATACCGTCGCAACGGAGCCGAGTTCGGGCGTCTCCTGGACACGTTGCACGGTCGTCGTGAGGGTGAGGGATGGGTCCATCCCAATATCACCCGCCAGCACCGTGGCTGTTGGCGTCTCTGACGACGCTACGGTAGTCGTAGGCAGCGGCGTGTTGGTGGGAGCAGACATCTCCGTGTCCTCGACTACCAGCGTTGCGGTCACGTCGCGTTCCTCCGGTTCAACCTCGGTTTCCACTGCTGGCTCGACGGTGGGCGTTGCTAGTGCAGCGAGAGGCTGGGCTGCTCCACAGGCCAGGAGCATAGGAAGGATGAACAAGGTGATCAAGAGCATATATACGCGATGGTTGGAAAGCATTACTGCATCTCCTTTCATTATCATATCTCCTCTCCCGCCCGGCGACTACTCTGACTCACAACTTTGGGCGGGCACGTCCCGTTGCGGGAAATAGGTGCGGGGGTCGGCGCCATGCGCCCAAATGGTCGTAGAAGGCGACACGACCTTTCCGCCCGCCCCAAGTACACTGATGAGGAAGTGGGTTTGCTGCCCCGGCGATACGGGCACATCGTTGAACACGAGGCGCGGGAAGCGTTGACCGTTTATCTCATAGTCGACCACTTCGGGCTGGACCTCGACGCGCTCCAGCGGGTCGTTGTTCTCAGCCGCGAACAGGATGGCGCTGAATAGAAAGTTACCGTACTGATCCGTTGGGATCGTTTTCAGTGTCCCGTGCTCGAATACCTCGACGGCAAGGTTAACATGCGATGCTTGATCCACCGGCACGAAATTGCCATCCCCATCGTGCGGCCAGACGATCTGGATGCGAGCGTCAAAGCCTTGCTCGGGAAAAGGAGAGGCGCTGAAGCCGGTCGGCACCACGGGCTCCGGCAGCACTGTGCGCGCATCGGCGGCATGGACCCACACGTTCCCGCCAAAGCTCCCGCGGGTCGGTACAAGCTCCCCGTGGATCACAAAGCGGTACTGAGCAGCGGGCTCCGCGGCTAGACCGACCGGGATATCGTTGAATTCGAGGCTCGGAAACACCCCTCCCTGCACGGGCCGCATGACTCTCGTTGTCGAACCCACTACCGGCTGGGCGGGCTCGTTACCTTTTGCCACAAGGAGTGTGAAATTGGCAGGATGGGCACAGGCGACGGGGTTACGAGGCCAGACGCTGACGTTCACCGCCCTTGATTGAGCTACGGATGCCGGGTTACCCTGACCGTCGTGGGGCCACACGATGGCGATTTGCCGCTCCCATACTGTGCCGAGCGCCTGCGCCGCGCTCGCACGTGGGCTCAGATGAAAGAGCAGCGGCGCTACAAGGGGGAGGATGAGCACGAACAGATAGTTCCGGATGGACTTCACGGTCAATATCTCCTCTTTGTTCTACGAGGGCGACTCGATACAGGCGGGATGAGCTCTACGCTAAGTCGCCCGAGGATGCGTACGACTCGGTGCATATAGGCTCCTTTCACAAT
>JALZCF010000530.1 GCA_030863245.1 Chloroflexota bacterium | reverse complement strand
CTGCTGGCCCGCAAAGAGCACGCCGTGCACGTCGATCACCTGCACTCCGCAGGATCACAATTGAACATTTAGAGAGATTCCGTTGGAGATATTTATGCTCTCTGACTGGCTGCGAGGCCATACCCGTGGTTTGGTAGATAGTGCTGCACTTATCTTACACAAGCTAGGGTTCACGCCGAATTCAATAACCTTGATGGGCACCGCATTCATGTTCGTCATAGCGCTGGTGCTGGCGCAGGGGTACTTGGTGCTTGGCGCGATCCTGATCGCGCTTGCCGCGGCCTTCGATTCGCTCGACGGCGGACTCGCCCGGCTTACCAATCGTGTCACACCCTTTGGCGCTTTCCTTGACTCGACAGCCGATCGTTGGGCAGAAGGGGCCATTTACGGCGGCTTGCTCTGGTGGTTCACTAGCCAGGGCGCGCAGCTCGAGGTAATGCTACTCTACGCTGCTATCATCGGCTCCCTCCTCGTCTCCTACACACGCGCTCGCGCCGAGGGACTCGACGTCGAATGCAAGGTTGGTCTTTTCACCCGTTTCGAACGCATCGTCGTCCTCATCCTCGGCCTGCTCAGCGGGCAGATGCTCGTCGCCCTCGGCCTGCTCGCCGTCCTCGCCAACTTCACTGCCATCCAACGCGTGTGGTACGTCTATCGAAAAACCGAGTCATTCCAATAGCGATTTCCGGCACTCAATCGGTTAATACCAGTTGTGGGATGAAGCCTCACAAACAAGCAGAACATGGTTCGTAGTAGACACTTGAGTGTGCCAGCCCACGGAACACTAAAGTGTTTACTACGAACCTTTACGGCGTTTCATAACACAACTGGTATTACTCAGAAATGTCAACACGCCCTAGGAACCTGTCGGAGAGGAGGTGATGCCGACGAGAGGAAAGATGTTATCGACAGTCGTTTCTAGTATTTAGAAGCTACCGAGACCGCTTCAATCGTCGTATTACAAAGGAGACAGAGATGTTTCGACGAGTCGCTTTCTCTTTACTATTGGTCGGGCTGGTTCTCTTTGCTGGTGCGGCCCTCACACGCGCCCAAGAGGATGGGCCGATGGTGGCCCGGGCGGACATTCTGAGCATTGCAGGGGTCGACTTGGGGGATGCGACCTTCACCGAACTGGAAGATGGTCGGGTCCGGGTAGAGATCGAGGTCGCAGGCTTCGACCCAGTACCGGGGGGCGGCGACCACGGTGTCCACATCCACGCGGTGGGTCAGTGCACGCCCGACTTCTCGGCGGCGGGCGGCCACTTCAATCCCACCGGCAACAACCACGGCTTTTTGAGCGAGAACGGCCCGCATGCGGGCGACCTGCCCAACATGCACTTCTTCGCGGACGGTAGTGGCGTCTACGAGGCTATCACCGACCTCGTCACGCTCTCGCCCGGCCCACGCTCCGTCTTTGATGCCGATGGCAGCGCCATTGTCATCCATGCCGCCCCCGACGATTACATCACCAATCCGGCCGGCAATAGTGGCGACCGTATCGGGTGTGGCGTCATCGTGCCAGTCGAGGATACAGCTGAGGAGGCCGCTGCCCCTGCACCGGCCCCAGTAGCTCCAGCGCCCGCACCTGCGGCTCCTGTCCCAACGGACGTCACCCAAGCGCGCGCCGACATCTTCAGCGTCACGGGGGTGGACTTGGGCGATGCGACCTTCACGCAACTGGAAGACGGGCGTGTCAGGGTTGAGGTGCAGGTAGCGGGCTTCGATCCGGTACCGGGAGGTGGTGATCACGGCATCCACATCCATGCCGTGGGCCAGTGCACGCCTGACTTCTCCGCGGCTGGCGGCCACTTCAACCCCACCAACGCCAGCCACGGCCTGCTGGACCCCGAAGGCCCGCACGCGGGCGACCTGCCCAACATGCACTTCTTCGCGGATGGTAGTGGCGTCTACGAGGCCATCACCGACCTCATCACGCTCTCGCCCGGCCCGCGCTCCATCTTCGATGCCGATGGCAGCGCCATCGTCATCCACGCTGCCCCCGACGATCTCGTCAGCGATCCGGCGGGCAATAGCGGTGATCGTATCGGCTGCGGCGTGATCATGCCTGTCGATTAGCGGTCGAGAAGCAGAGAGGGGCCCGGCGTTAACCGCCCCTCTTTGCTTCAACGCCGTGCCGGCGGCATAGAGGGGGGTGGCGCAGGCAGGCGAGCGTAGTCCACCTTCACGCAGCTACCACGTCTCACGATGGACGACCTCAGTCAGTGGGCGCCGGCCGCGCTTCAGGGAGGGGGAAGGCGTATCCGGCGCCGGATGCCCGATAGCAATCACGCCCACCGGTGTCACCTCTTCCGGTATATGGAGCAGTTCCCGCAGCGCTTCCTGATCGGGCACCCCCGCGAATCCAGCCGCCAGCCCCTCGTCGACCACAGCTAGAAGCAGGATCATCACCGCGCACCCGATGTCCATATGCCAGTAGGGCACCGGCCACTCAATTTCGCTGCCGTCTTCCAGAACCTTGTCCGGCTGTTGGTAACGGCGATGATAGGCCGCCTCATTGGTACAGGCCACGATCAGCACGGGTGCCCGCGACAACCAGGGGTCAAAGCCGGCTTCAACCGCCTGGGCTTCGCCAGAGAGCTCGGCGATGGCCTGCCGCAGCTCCTCCCGTGTCACGACAATGAAATCCTGTCCCTGGGTATAACCTGCGCTCGGCGCCTGGCGTGCCAGATCCAGCATCCTGTCCAGCGATTCTGGAGGGATGGGTTCATTGGTAAAGTTCCGCACCATTCTTCGTTTTCTGACCACGTCGGCAAATTCCATCTCTTCCTCCTAGCGGGGAGCAAGCGCACAGCCCGCCGCGAATGCTCTACTTTTTATCTTGCTTTCTGGCCACGCCTCACCCTCTTTCAACCATGGCATAGACTTGTAACCGACCGGGAAGGGCAGAAAGAAGGAGGACGAATAGCTCTCAGCAAGGCGTGACAGGAGAAGCCATTTCCCTGCCGCTCTAGTATACAACTGAACATCACTTCTGACTATAGCTCTATCTCCCGTTTAGTATCGGTCTCAATCAGTGGATTGGTCAGCTTGAACAACCCGCCCGGTTCAGACTCTGCCATCTAGGCACTCTTCGAGCAGGCCTGCTTGGACCCGAGTAGCCTTTAATACTGGCCTTCAGCCAGATTTGAGTCGAATTTGAGTCGAATTTCACGCTGGCTTCAGGTTTTTTTGAGGCGGATGTTGTACGATGTCAGTACTACCGAAAAAGAGGTTTCACCGGCCACGAGTTGAAGGAGCAAGGTATCGTGCCTAACCCAACAGACGTCGAGTATCTCGCAGACAAGCAGTACCTGTTCATGGTTGTGCGGCTCCTTATGGATAAGCATCGCCTGGTACACGGCGAGGTGGTCGATGGGACAGGCCTGGCGCGCCGCCACTTTGTGGAGTGGGATGGCTTGCTACCAGCCATCGAAGAGTGGCTGGCGAGCGAGGTGCTAGGGCCGGACGCAGCGCCGTGAGGCCGTCGAAGATGCGAGAACCATCAGGAAGGAGGGCCCGATCCGGATACTGACACGCTACTCATAGTTACCCTTATCCCATTGATTCTTAAAAAAGGAGCATCCCATGCAAGCTGTAGTTGTCAAACGACGCCGCCCCACCCGCCGGACCGCACTCTATGCGAGTGGCGTTATGGGACTGATCGCGGTGGTGGCATTCATTGCCTTCGGGCTCCTAGCCCGCGTGTCTTCGCCCACGACCATCCCAGCGCAGCGGCAGGCCCCCTTGGCCCGTATGGCCGGACAGGCCGAGAGCTATACGACCCAGCTCGACGCGCTACGCCAACAAGGCCAGCAGGCCGCTCAGAGCCAGCGCGCGTTGACCAGCACCACGAACGCCAACGAGTATGCCCACTACACGGAGCACTATGGGAAGAGTACCGTATCTACGAGCCCGAGCGCCTACCAGCGCTATCAAGCGGCTAAAGTGCGGCAACTCGAGCAGGCGGATAATGTTCTGCTAGCTGGCTCTGTAGCCGCCACGATGGGCCGCATGGCCCGCGACAGCTATCTGGCCCGTAAGCACAGCCAGATTGAACAGGTCCAGGTCGGGGCGGTCCCCGCGGGGCGCGTTTCGCAACCGACCGTATCGATCAGTAATCCCTATCAAGCCATCAAAGTGTGGCAACTGGAGCAGGCCGAAGGCAATACCAGCACGCTCGCCAAGCGTGCCTCCCACACTCGCCAGGCCGGTTCCACCGCCGCCGAGCGCTATCAGAGCGTGAAGGCGCACCAGATCGAGAACTAATCGTTCAAGTTTCCGGGGTCATCGTAGCCCGATTGCTCAGGCGCAGCCGAGGGCGGCAGAGCGCCTGAGCAGCCCTATAGTCACTCGTATTAACCGCTTCTATATCGACAAGGAAAGAATCATGAACCCACAAGTTGTATGGCATCATCGGTACGTGCGCGCTTCGATCCGGATCTGGCTGGTGAGTGCGCTGCTGTTGGTCACACTGCTTAGCGCTGTCTCCGCACACATGCTGCAGGAGGCGCAAGGGGGCACGGATGAGAGCCTGCTGGCCCGCATCCCGCTACCGTGCGTGTACCTGCGGCACAACTGGGGTGGTATCAAGGCATGCGACGACCCGGGCC
>JALZCF010000195.1 GCA_030863245.1 Chloroflexota bacterium | reverse complement strand
ATGCTGCGCCGTCTCGCCGCTCACCCAGCCGTCGCCCTCTAACCTCGGACTTTTAAAACATGCTCTCAGGAGTGGATGGTGGCAGTGGCAAAGCAAGGCGCAGAGCGGATCATCGAAGGATGCGCCGAGTAGGGATTCTTCATGACAGCTCTCCAACATGTCCAGTTACCTCGATAACTCACTCCTTTACACTACGTAACATGCAACATGCAACATGCAACACATAAGATGGCAATGTCTAAAGCACACGCGAAGTTAGTTACTCTCGCTGACCCGAATTCGCCGGTGAGTGAGGCGTATCGGACGTTGCGGACGAATTTGGAGTTTACGGCGTTGAGCCGGGAGTTGAGGGCGCTGGTTGTTACGTCGCCGGCGCCGGGGGAGGGGAAGAGTACGACGCTGGCGAATCTGGCTGTGACGATGGCGCAGGGGGGGCGGTTGGTGATCCTGGTCGATGCGGATATGCGGCGGCCGGCGCAGCATGTTATCTTTGGGGTTGCGAACGAGAATGGGCTGAGTAACACGTTGCTCGACGAGGCGCTGGTTGCGGAGCCGCCGCTGGTGGAGACGGGCGTGGAGGGACTTCGCCTCCTTCCCGCGGGCTCCAGGCCGCCGAACCCAGCGGAATTGCTCGCGTCGCCTCGTATGGGAGAATTTATCGAGGTAATCCAAGAGAGAGGGGATATCATTCTCTTCGATGCTCCCCCCATCCTGCCCGTTACGGATGCATCCATTCTCGCGGCGCGAACGGATGGCGTGTTGCTGGTTCTCCAGGCTGGCAAGACGAAACGGGAGCATGCTGCACGCGCACGCACCCTTCTCGAACAGGTCGGTGCGCGCATCATCGGCACGACCCTGACGAACGCGCGGGTTGACAGTGATCTAGGTGGATACTAAGTGCGCGAGGCCGGAGACCCTTCACTTCGTTCAGGGTGACAAGGGAGGTGGTAGGTAGTACGCAACATGCAACATGTGTGCGCAGCACATGCGCGCAGCGCACATGCAATATGCAACATGCAATATGCAATAGAATGCAGAGAGCACGATGATTGACCTACACTGCCACATCCTGCCGGACGTAGACGATGGAGCGCCGGATTGGGAGGGGACGCTTGCGATGATGGCGCAGGCGGCGGAGGCGGGCACGAGGATTATGGTGGCCACTCCCCATTCCCACGATTTCTGGCGTGGCGAGATGCCTTGCAGGGAGACGATCGTGCAATTGGCAGGGGAGGCACAGGAGCGTGCGGTGCAGGTGGGGCTTGAGTTGCAGGTGCTGCCAGGGCAGGAGTGTCTGATTCACCCAAACCTTGTGGAGGAGCTGGAGCAGGGCAAGTGGCTGACGCTCGCCGGTTCGAAGACCCTTCTTCTGGAACTACCTTTCAGTTTGTGGCCACCCGCCACGGAATCACTTGTTTTCGATCTGCAGCAGGCAGGCTATACCATCCTGCTCGCCCACCCTGAGCGGTACAGCGACGTCGCCAAGAACCCGAACCTTGTTTTCGACCTGGTCGAGAAAGGGGTTTACACCCAGGTGACCAGAACCTCGATCATGGGGGCGTTCGGCAACAGGCCGAGAGAGGTCGCGCGTCTGTTGCTTGAACATGGTCTCGCGCATGTCCTCGCCAGCGACGCCCATACCACAAGGGGCCGCAATCCGAGATTGGCCGATGCCTACTCGCAAGTTCGTGAGTGGATCGGCGAGACGGCAGCGCGCCGCCTGGTCGTCGACACGCCCCGTGCCCTGCTTCGCGATGAGCCGATCGAGGCGTCCGAGCCACGTCGCATCGAGGAGACACGCAAGAAGCGAACATTGTTTGGTTGGTTTGATTAGGGAGCGAGTTCGGGGAGCGGGGAGCGGGGAGCGGAACGGCTCGGGGAGCGGGGAGCGGGGAGCGTAAACGGCCTACGCCTCATGCAACATGCAATATGTAACATGCGATATAGTCTCGTGTGTTGGGCTTTTGGAGGAAGCAAGGGTTGGATTGATGAAGGGACTCATTCTATCAGGGGGTAAGGGCTCACGGTTGTATCCGCTGACCTATACGCGAGCCAAGCAGTTGGTGCCGGTTGCGAACAAGCCGGTGCTATTCCGGGTGATCGAGACCTTGCGGGATGCGGGTGTGACGGACATTGGGATCGTCATCGGCCACACGGGACCTGAGATTCGCGAGGCCGTGGGTCGGGGCGGTGCGTTTGGTGTGCAGGTCACCTATATCGAGCAGGAGGAGCCTTTAGGCCTTGCGCACGCCGTGAAGATTTCCCGCGATTTCCTTGGCGACGAGCGTTTTGTCATGTTCCTCGGCGATAACGTGATAGAGGGAGGCATTGGCAGGCTCATCAGCGAGTTCCGGGAACAGGACTACAATGCTCAGGTTGTACTGACGGCGGTAGACCATCCAGAGTTCTATGGCGTTGCCGAGCTGAGCGAGGAATCGGAGCGCCGCATCGTCCGCCTGGTCGAGAAACCCCGCAACCCGCCCTCGAACCTGGCGCTGGTTGGCATCTACATGTTCGACGCCACCATCCACCATGCGGTACGGGAGATCCGGCCTTCCTGGCGTGGCGAGTTGGAGATCACAGATGCACTCCAGTGGCTGATCAACCAGGGCTACGAGGTACATCCCCATATCCATCGCGGATGGTGGATCGATACCGGTAAGACCGTCGACATGCTGGCGGCGAACGCGAAGGTGCTGGAGGAACTGACACCCCGGATCGAGGGGTACGTGGATCGGGACTCAAGCGTAGACGAGCGGGTGACGGTGCAAGAGGGAGCAGAGATTATCAACTCGGTCGTCCGTGGCCCGGCGATCATCGGGCGCAACACCCGCCTGGTAAATGCCTACGTGGGCCCCTTCACGAGCATCTACCACGATTGTCTCCTCGAAAACGCAGAGATCGAACAGTCCATCGTCCTCGAAAACTCGACCATCCTGGACATTCCTCACCGCATCGCCGACTCCCTCATCGGGCGCAACGTTGAGGTGACCCGAAGTGAATTCCGGCCCAAGGCCTTGAAAATGACGCTGGGCGACAACTCGAAGGTAGGCATCCTATGAAGAACATCCTGGTTACAGGGGGTGCCGGCTTCATCGGCGCCAACTTCGTCGTTCACCTGATCGAGACATACGGCACCCGCTACAACATCGTGGTCTTCGACAAACTGACCTATGCCGGGAACCTGGATAACCTGCGGGAGGTCAGCGACGAGCCGAACTATGCCTTCATGAGAGGCGACATCTGCGATGCGGACGCGGTGGAGCAGGCGATCGACAAGTACGAGATCGACACGATCGTCAACTTCGCGGCCGAGACCCACGTCGATCGCTCCATCCTCGACCCCGACGCCTTCATGCGCACCAACGTCATGGGCAGCTACACCCTGCTCGAGGCAGCGAGGCGGCATGGAAATCTCCGTTATCATCAGGTGTCCACGGACGAAGTCTACGGCGACGTAGAGGGCGACCTTAAGAGTAAAGAAGATGATCCGCTCGTGCCGCGCTCCCCCTATGCTGCCTCTAAGGCAAGCGCGGATCTGCTGGTAAACGCGTACTGCGTTACGCACGATTTGCCGGTGACGATCACACGCGGCGCGAACAACATCGGTCCGTACCAGTACCCGGAGAAGGTCGTGCCCCTTTTCATCACGAACGCCCTGCAAGCCAAGCCACTGCCGGTCTACGGCGATGGGCGCCAGATGCGTGACTACCAGTATGTACGCGACCACTGTGAGGGAATTGACCTCGTGCTGCACCAGGGCGTCATCGGCGAGGCGTACAACATCGCGACGGGGCAGGAGATGGAGAACCTGCGGATGGTGGAGATCCTGCTCGACGAGCTGGGGTTGGACGACTCCCTGATCCGATTTGTCGAGGACCGCGCCGGCCACGACCGCCGCTACTCGCTAGATATCTCCAAGATCAAAGCGCTCGGCTGGCAACCAACACACAGTTGCGAGCAAGCGATCCGCGCCACTGTTCGTTGGTACGTCGAGAACGAGTGGTGGTGGCGCCGCGTTCGTGACGAAGATTTCGACAAGTACTACGAACTCCAGTATGGGAAGCGCAAGGTGTTACCGAGTGGAGACTAGGAATTGCGGAATGCGGAATGCGGAGTGCGGAATGAGTGAAGTGCGGAGTGCGGAGTGCGGAATGCGGAGTGGAGAGTGGGGAATTATTCCTGAAG
>JALZCF010000183.1 GCA_030863245.1 Chloroflexota bacterium | reverse complement strand
GGGATAGGCTTTGTCCGGGTGCGCTCGAATACGGCGGACCAGCTCGATGCCGTCCAGCTGCGGCATCATCCAATCAGTGATGACGAAGAAGAACTCGTCGGCCTCGAAGTGGGACCACGCCTCCACGCCATCCTGTGCGACGACAACCTCATGTCCCCATTGCTCCAGCTGTTTCTGCAGTTTGAGGCGGGAAATGGCCTCATCTTCGGCGATCAGGATCTTCATGACGTACCTCCGTAGCATCTGGATAGAACCTGCGCGTCCACGGCATGGACGCGTGCTCTCTGTCGGTGCCTCTGCTGGGCGTCGGTATCGGCCGCAGCTAGCAGTAGGCAGGGTTATGCTTGGTCGGCCGACCGGATGCCCCACATGCGCTGGAAGCGCAGATACTCACGTCCTCTGGTCGCCGGCTGGCCGTACGCCTCGGGATGGAGATAGCTGCCACGCTCGGTCGTAGACTTGCTTGCTTCGGCTTCCAGGCGCAACGTTTGGACGTATGGATCGTGGCGGATGGCGGTCACCTGCCAGGAGACCCTCATGTCCGGCTTGCCGCCTGCAATCGTGAAGCGATTGTTCCGCAGCTCCTGTGCGATATAGAGGTTCGGCGCGGCCACGCCGATCGCCGTGAGCTGATAGTGCAGGTCGCGGCCGAGCGCCTCATAGTAGGTTGGCAGCTCCACCTCGGCGCGACCGTTCGCATCCAGGTAGATCGTGCCGGTATAGGTGGTCAGCAGTTGTGGGGAGCCGACCATGGCATGGGTGAGGGTGGCGTTTTCGGGGTCAAGGGGATGGTCGATGGTGGTGGTTACGATGCCGGACATAGGATTCTCCTTCCGACGCGGCCAGCTACCGCGCTAATCATGGCGGGACAACTTCCCGCCTCAGCACCAGGGATAGCGCCAGTATACCGGACGATCGTTCAGAGATCGTTAATTGCGGCCGAACAAAACGGCGGCCGATCGGATTGTTTTCTTCACGATCTCTACACGATGCCTCGCTATGATGGTGCTGTATCAACCAGCTATGAAAATCGAGGACGTTCCATGTCCGATCCCGGTCCACCACCAGGCTACCGAGCCTACCTGCTGCGCTGTTGGCAGGAGCAGAGCGTGCATGAGGGCAACATGCTCATGTGGCGCTTCAGTCTTGAAGATCCACACACTGGTGGGCGGCAGGGCTTTGCCACATGGGAGGGGCTAGTAAGCTTCCTCTACGGTGAACTGTGGGAGAAGCCCGGCGTGCAGGAACCACCGACGGAAGCGTAACCAGAACAAGCGACGTGAAGCTGAAAGGAACAACCAGAGCTCTAATCAGAGCACAGCCAATCCCGGATGGCTTCGAGCGATGTGGCGCGGCCGCGTGCTTGCGCGCCCACCGCCAGCGCGCCCCGACATTGGGCGGCGAGTCGCGCTTGAAGCTGTTCCGCTCGAGCACGCGTGTGGTGCCAGATCGCCGGCTGGTGCAGGGCAAAGGCAAGCAGCTCCATGGCACGCTCATCGCGGCCGATCATCTGCTCAAGTGCCGCCAGCCCAACGATGACCTCTAGCGAGTCGGGAACCGCCTGGATATCAACCAGAATCCGAAGGGCGGCCGCGAAAGCCTGTTCCGCCGTGACAGCATCGCCCAGGCAGCCCGCCGCATCCCCCAATCCACTCAGCGCTAGCGCCGCGCCGTGCTGGTCGCTGATTTCGTGAAACAGGGCGAGACTCTCCTGGTAGAGCTGCTGCGCCCGCGTGTACTCCCCCTGCTGCGCCGCCCCCCGCCCAAGAGCGTGGAGGCCGTGTGCTATTCCGCGGCGGTAGCCAAGTTTTTGAAACAAGGCGAGGCCCTCGCTGTGCAACCTTTGCGCCGCCTCCGTCTCGCCCCTATGCAGGGCCACGTTCCCCAGGTGGATATGAGTCATTGCCGTGATCTTGCGGTCGCCGATCTCGCTCGTGATGGTCAGGCATTGTTCGAGCAGGCGCTTGGCCTCTTCATAGCGCCCGCGCCTATCGGCCAGGATCCCTAAATTATACAGGGGGTGGATCTGCTTCCAGCGGTCGCCGATCTCGCGCATCAGCCTCAGGCTCTCCTCCAACAACCGCTGGGCCTCCGCGTACTCACCCAGCGCAAACGCCAGCTCGCCAAGGTTACTGAGGTCGTGTGCCATACCGCTCGTGTCGCCGATCTCCTTGCGCAGGCGGAGGCTCGCCTGCCACAGATACTGGGTCTCCGCGTAATCGCCCACGTCGTAGGCCACACCGCCCAGATGGTTGAGCGCGACCCCCATGCCATGCCGATCGCCCAGCTCCCGGTAGAGCGCGAGGCTTTCCTCATACAGCTGTCGCGCCTCGGTGTATTTCCCCTGAATCCCGGCGTTATTTCCCAGATTATCGAGACAGAATGCCAACCCGCGTCGAGCATTGGCCCGGCGCAAGAGCGCAAGGCCATGATGCAGCACCTGGTCGGAGTGCTCATAGCGCGCGAGGGCATGGCAGAATCGGCCCTGCCAGGCGAGAATCCGGCCAAGCAGAGCTGCCATCTCGCCTTCGATCTGGTCGAGGCCTCCCCACCGGCAGGTAAGCACCGCCCTCGCCTTTTCCATCGCTGCTTCGCCCTCTTGCAGCCAGCTCCGCAGCTCGTAGAAGATGCCCAGGCTTTCCAGCCCTTGTTCGATCACCGGAACATCTCCATCTGTCACCATCCAGCCCCAGGCAGCGCGCACATTATGAATCTCCGCCTCGATAGCGTGTAGCGCCTCGCGCTGCTGCCGGCCCTTCAGCGCGAGCTCATGCCGTTCCAGCACGGCGGCATAGTAGGCAGCGTGCCGTTCGCGGATCGCCGCCTGCTCCTCCGGCACTTCCGCCAGACGCTCTTCGGCGTATTGGCGCACCAGCAGATGCATGCTGTAGCGTCCACTGGCGCCGCGTCGCAACAGCGATTTGTCCACGAGATAGGTGAGCATCGTAAGCGACGCGCCCGCCACTGCCTGCCCGGCATCTCGACGGAACCCATCATGGAAGACGGAGAGCTGCCGAAAGATGCGACGCTCCTCGTCGTCGAGCAGGTTCCAGGAATGCACGAACGCGGCCCGTAGGCTACGATGTCGCGCAGGTACGTCCCGCAAGGAGGTCGACAGGAGATCCAGGCTGCGTTCAATTTCCTGAGCGATCTCATCGCAGCTGTGGGTGCGTACCCATGCGGCGGCCAACTCGATCCCCAGTGGCATCCCCTCGACCAGCTGGCAGATGCGCGCCACACTCTTCATCGTCGCCTCGCTCAGCACGAACGCCGCCTGCACCTGGCGGGCGCGCTCCGCAAACAACTGCATCGCGCTATGCTTCGATCCCCCCGTATCGGCCGCGTCGTCGGGAAAAGGCAGTCCTTCGATGGCGAGTAAGTATTCGGCCTGCACTGCCAGCCGCTCGCGTGAGGTCACAAGGAGCTTCACGCCGGGCGCCGCGTCCAGGATTTCGAGCAACAGATCTGTGCCATCGAGGAGCTGCTCGAAATTGTCGAGCAGGAGCAGCATCGTCTTCCCAGACAGGTGATGAAGCAACTGCGCTTTGCGATCGTCCTGTCCAACGAAGGTGAGCCCCAGCGCGCTCGCGATCGCGGGGATGATATGCTCCGGCGAGCTGACGGAGGCCAGCGGCACAAAATAGCTCCCGTGCGTGAACATGGCAAGGCGATCGCCAGCGGCACGCAATGCCAGCCGCGTCTTACCCATGCCACCAGGACCAATCAGCGTCAGCAAGCGACAGGTCGGGTCCGCAAGGTGCTCGGCGATCTGGATCAGTTCGGCCTCCCGCCCTACGAAGGGGGTATATTGTGACGGCAGGTTGTGTGGTGGGGGTGTGCGGCGGGCAGCCGTGGTTGAAGGCGCGCTGTTCCCATCCTCCGCTGGCAGGATCGTACCAGCGCGAATCTGTTCGTACAACCGCCTGGTCTCGTCGGACGGCTCGACGCCAAGCTCCTCGTAGAGGACGCGCCGGCAGGTTGCGTATTGCGCCATGGCTGCGGTCGGCTGCCCGCTCAACGCCAGCAGCAGCATGAGCTGCCGGTGGGCATCCTCGCGCCAGGGGTCGAGCGCCAGCAGGCGGGTGCAGAAGTCGATGCCGGCAGCGAACTCATGCCGCGTCGTGTGGTAGATCATCAACTCGTGCAGCGCATGCAGCGCCCGCTGGCGCAGCCGCTCACGCTCACCCAGCGCCCATTCCTCAAAGGTCGGCGCATCACGTACCGAGAAGCCTTCCAGGAAGTCGCCCTGGTAGAGCGCGACCGCATCATGGAGCTGACTCGGATCGGATGAGAGCGCATCGTGGAGAGATACCTCAAAGCGTTCCACATCCAGCCAGTAGGGGCTGCGGCGGTCGAAGGCGATCGTCTCACGGGTGATGATCAGGTAGGGTGCCAGGTGCCGTCGCAGGTTGGTGAGGACTGCCCGCAAGTTCCCGCGGGCACGCTCGTCGGGCATCTCACTCCACAGCAGCGCCGCCAGCACGGCACGAGAGTGCGGGCGGCCCGTGACCGCCAGATAGCACAGCAGGGCTGGCGCCTTGCTGGAGATGAAACGCGTCATTGGGCTTCCGGCATGGGTGATATGCAGCCCACCCAGCAGATCCAGGCGTAACTCCTCAGCCATTGGACAACCTCCCATGAACGCTACGCGACGATAGTAAGTAGTAGCCTCTTGTAGATAGTGCTCCGCCTCCTCGTCGCGTTGGCTGCAGACCATATGTTACGCAGGCCAGATGCAAGCAACAAAAGTTGCTAAGGATGAATCATTCAACTGCGGAGTGCAGATGGTCCTTTCATCCTTCATCCTTTCCCGCTACGGCGCACTGGTTCAGGTTCCTTACTGACCTGAATCAGGTAGCGGAGGGACCGTAATTATTGACCCACCGCAGCGGTGCGCCCATCCCGAGCGTGAACCCCGCACGCATGGGTCGGCCACTTGGCTGGCCGACGAATGCTCCAGGCAGGTTCGCCCGTACCGCCAGCCCCGCCCCAAGCCCCGCGTTCAGCACGTATAAGCCTGATGGTACGAGGCGTGCCATCCAGGAGTGTCGCACGGCTCGTTTTCTCCCTGTTCGCTCCGCCGCACCGCTGCTGCCGAGACGGTCATCTCGCGCGCCACGCCCCAGTGGTCGAAACGTAGCGCCGTTCAAACCCTCTTCATCTTACTCCGTGCGCGTCTTGAAAACGTCACAAAAAGCGTCTTGCGGGATAGGTGGAAGCCACTCATCTGGTCGGTGGCCCAGTAGGAACGTCATCGTCTACTTTTTCTACAGGGCAGTGCTGAGCCCTGCCCATTCTCTGTTTCTAGTGGCTAGCCACTTAGGGGGCGGTCTGTGGGAGGAGAATACCGCTTTGCCGGAGTTGCGGTATCCATTCACACCTTTGACATGGCCAATGCGGAAGGTTGGCGCGCAGCGGGTACAAACGGTACTCATCCACGGTCTGCTGTCGCAAGCCCTACAGGCTCGTACAACTCCCCGAGACCAAGGTTCGATTGCGCCGGCGCTGGCACGCCAGGCTAGCGGGAATCAACCGTCCATAGCTCTCATCTGCGCGGTGTGCCCTGCCCGCACGTGGGACTGGGCACACCGCTATGAGACCAGCAAGGAAAGCAGAAATGTGCTCCTCGTCGTTGGATTTTCCTAGGAGCGATAACAAGGCCCCTGTATGCTATCACCCTGTCTATCTACCCTCCAAGGGCGTTCGCGATTCATTGTCGCTGACTGGTTCTGTCACCCAATACAGCAACACGTGTTATCGGGCAGATACGCCAAAGCGCCCCCTTGCTGAACTATCAGCAAGGGGGCGCTTTGGTTACGAGGAACGTGGAGGACTGGTAGAGTCCTTGGGTCACGTAACGCCTTCATGTGAGGGCGTTACGTGAGCGCGTGTCACTCCACGTCATTAGGCCGTTACAGGCACTGGCTGGACGGCCACCTCTTCCTCCGACTTGTCGGGCCAGGGTGTGCCCAGGAAGGGCAGCAGGATATAGTCCAGACCGATGTAGCCCGCGATCTTCCAGGCTAGGATGAGCCCGATCGCCAGGACGAGCAGGAGACCGTTGGTGCTGGCTGCGCCGGCCATGATGAAGTTCCAGTTCATGAAGGCGCCGAAGAAGGCGGTGATGCCCACAAACGCGCCCACGATCAAGCCGACGCCAATCAGAACCTCACCCCACGCCACGAGCGGCGCAAACCAGGTGTAGGCCTCTGCATTGAGCAGGTAGGCGATGAACTCGCGATACCAATCGAAGGCGATGGCCGGCCGCCCGTCCGCTGGCACCTGGATCGCTCCCGTCCAGAAGCCTTTGAGCACCATTCCGCCATCGACCCACGCGGCGTCGGTCACTTTGTGCCAGCCAGCTTCCAGCCACTGCCAGCCTAGCCAGACGCGCACCACCAGCCACAGCCCGGCCATCTTCGTGTTCGAGAAAAGAAGTTGTGCGAGCGGCGGGTCCTGGACCACGTGCCGCTTGCTGTTCAATCTTGCTAACATGTTGGGTTCCTCCATCTGTTCCCCATAAGGCATCTGTATCAAACGTTCGTTATCGAACTTCGCTACATTATGCTGCAAGGGATTCGCACACGGCGGGTCATTCGTCATCCTGTTTGTGAAAATTATCACGATCCTCCTGTGACAAACTGCTACCCGCCTCCGCCCGCTTGGCTAGCACCTTCCCTGCTGCCCCCGCCTACCCCTTCCTGAACCGTGCCACTGTGCCACCGCTCTTTGGGTCGCCCCTATTTATCGTGTTTTTACGATGTAGGGGGTAAAAATAAGAAGATGGATTCCCTTTTTACTTTTATTTTTATTGTTAGGGGCACGTTTCTCCCTGCAACCTGCTTCGTCACGCAGCA
>JALZCF010000142.1 GCA_030863245.1 Chloroflexota bacterium | reverse complement strand
GTATTCCATGAGATCACGCCAAAAGCGGTCCAGGAAGCATTTGAGCGTCCACGAGAGATCGACATGGATCTGGTGGATGCCCAGCAAGCGCGCCGTATCTTGGACCGTCTGGTGGGCTTCAACCTCTCGCCGCTTCTATGGAAGAAGGTACGCGGCCGCCTCAGTGCGGGTCGTGTGCAATCCGTCGCGCTGCGCATGATCGTGGAGCGGGAGCGGGAGATCCGTGATTTCGTGCCAGAAGAGTACTGGTCTATCCGTGCCGAGTTAGCCCAGCAGAACACACGTGGCCAGGAGCCACGTCTCAGTATCGAGGCACGGTTGCATAAGATTGAGGGTGAGGATCCGCTGTTGCCGGACGAAGAAACGACGCAGCGCCACCTTGACAAGCTCGAGCCTGCGAGTTACGTCGTGACCGAGGTACAAAAATCGGAGCGACGCCGCAACCCGAGCGCACCCTTCACGACCTCCACCCTCCAACAGGAGGCAAGTCGCCGGCTGGGTTTTGGCACCCAGCGCACCATGGCGGTCGCGCAGTCGCTCTATGAAGGCATCTCTATCGGTGAGGATACGGTGGGCCTCATCACTTACATGAGGACGGACAGCGTCAACGTTTCTGAAGAGGCATCGAAGGAGGCACGCACCTTTATCACCAAGGCGTATGGGGATGAGTACCTTCCAGAAGCCATTCCCACTTACAAGACGCGCGCGAAGAAGGCGCAGGAGGCACATGAGGCGATCCGCCCGACTAGTGTGGCGCGCACGCCAGAGGCGATGAAACCCTATCTCGACGCGCGGCAGTTCAAGCTCTACGAGTTGATCTGGAAGCGCTTCGTTGCCAGCCAGATGGAATCGGCCGTGATGGAACTAACGACGGTCAATATCGTCGCGGACGTAAGCGGCGCTGTGGCGCCCAACAGCGAGTTGGTGGATGAGGAGAGGGTGGCAGAGCTAAACGCCGAGCCAATCTACCTCTTCCGCGCCAGCGGCTCGGTGGTTCGCTTCCCAGGCTTTCTCGTGCTCTACGAGGAGAGCCGAGACGAGGACGAACCGGAAGAAGAGCTAGCGATCCTGCCCGAGATCGCGGTTGGCGAGGTGTTGGACCAGCTGGCGCTGCTGCCCAACCAGCACTTTACCCAGCCGCCACCCCGCTATAGTGATGCGACACTCGTGCGGGCACTGGAGGAGAATGGCATCGGTCGCCCCTCCACCTATGCACCTACGGTCAACACACTCTCCACACGCGGCTACGTCGAGCGAGAGAACAAGCGGTTGGTGCCCACCGAGCTGGGCGAGATAGTTATCGACCTCCTTGTCGAGTATTTCCCTGATGTGCTGGACGTCGGTTTCACCGCACAGATGGAAGATGAACTGGACGACATCGCCGAGGGCGAGCGTGCGTGGCCCAGCGTGCTGGAGGACTTCTACGATCCCTTCAGCAAGCGCCTTGAGAGTGCCAAGGAAAACATGGAAAAGGTGGAGATAGAGGAGGAGAAGGCGGGCGTCGTCTGCGAGAAGTGCGGCCGTGACATGGTGATCAAGTGGGGACGCTACGGCAAGTTCATCGCATGTCCCGGCTTCCCCGAGTGCCGCAACACCCTCCCTTACATGGAACTCATCGGTGTCCTCTGCCCGGCGTGTGGTGGTGATGTGGTGGAGAAGCGCACCAAGGGTGGCCGTATCTTCTATGGCTGTTCCAACTACCCGGAATGCGAGTTTTCCTCTTGGAAGAAACCGGTGCCAATACCCTGCCCTTCCTGCAGCGGGACCCTCGTGGAGGTAAATCGCAAGCAGTATCAGTGCCTCGCCTGCGAGGAACGCTTCATGAAAGAGGAGGTGGCAGAGGAAGAAACGGGACTGCAGGCAGAACCCGCGTAGCGTTGCTTGCCGAGGCAACGGTGGCGTTCGCGTGACGCAGCAAACTCTGATACCATAGGAGCAGTGACTTACAGGTCACTGCTCTTTTCTCTTGATGATGGTTATCCTGGAACCCAAAGAAGAATGATAACTAGGAAGGAGAGGATGATGCGCACCCCTTTGATGGCAGGCAACTGGAAGATGCACAAGACGGTGGATGAGGCAGTCGATCTGGTGCAGGGATTATTGGAGCAGTTAGGTGGTAGTGCGCCGGAAGGACGCGATGTGTTGGTCTGTCCGCCCGCGACTGCGATCAGTGCGGTGGCTGCCGTATTGAATGGGACCGGCGTCATGTGGGGCGGCCAGAATATGTATGCGGAGCGGGAGGGAGCCTTCACCGGCGAGATATCACCGCTCATGCTGGTTGACCTTGGCTGCACGCATGTCATCCTCGGCCACTCCGAGCGTCGTCATGTCTTCGGTGAGGACGACGCCCTGATTAACCGCAAGGTGGGGCTCACACTCGATGTTGGATTGGTGCCGATTCTTGCAGTGGGTGAGAAGATCGAGCAGCGCAGAGCAGGCAACGCAGAGAGCACCGTCATCGCGCAGATGGAAAAGGGACTGGCGGGAGTGGACGCCGAGCGGGGAAGGAATATTGTGGTGGCCTACGAGCCCGTGTGGGCGATTGGCACCGGCGAGACGGCCAGTCCAGAGGACGCCCAGGTGATGCACGAGGTCATACGCACCTTGCTCCGCGACAAATGGGGAGACGAGGTTGCCCATAACGTTCGCATCCTTTACGGTGGCTCCGTCAAACCGAACAACGTCGACGAGCTCATGGCCCAGCCCGACATTGATGGCGCACTAGTCGGTGGCGCTTCTCTACAGGCCGAGAGCTTCGCGCGAATCGTGCGGTTCAAGGAAGCCTAACACCCCAACCAACTTTCCGACATCCAAACAATGCCGTACACTGTCACCCTCCCCCTCTTCGAGGGACCGCTCGACCTGCTGCTTCACCTGATCGAGAAGAAAGAGCTGGACGTGACGAAGGTTGCCCTAGCCGCCGTCACAGTTGACTATCTTCGAACGATCCGCGAGATGCAGCAGATTGACCCGGATCATGTCGCGGACTTTCTCGTCATCGCTGCCAGGCTACTCCTTATCAAAAGCAGCATGCTGTTGCCAGTAGAACAGCCAGATGAGTCGGAGGAAGATGAGGGGGAAGCGCTTGCCCAGACGCTTGAGATATACCGACAGTACAAGCAGGTAGCAACCCACCTCTTGGAGCGCGAGGCGGAGCGGCTGCGCTCCTATGCGCGTGTGGCGCCGCCTTTGATGGAGCGCCACGTGGTTCCGAACGGCACCTCGCTCTGTGATCTCTTTGGAGCCTTACAGAAGGTTCTGGAAGAGAAGGAGCCAGAGCCAGAGAGTGTGGACAAGGTGGTACAGCCCCTACGGATCACGGTGCGCCAACGCATCCGGGAGCTAACTACCCAACTCCGCTGTGGTGAACCGGTCGAGTTCGTAGCGTTACTGAGCAAGGAGCCAAGCCGGCAGGAGGTGATTGCAACCTTCCTCGCGATGCTGGAGTTACTCAAACTAGGATGGACGCGGGTGGTTCAGGATAGCCTATGGGGAGAGATCAAACTGCTCCCACTTCTCGAGGCGATGCCAGAGGGCGAGGCCCACGATCCCACCGCCGAGATCGATGAATACATCTAGCAGGTTGCCCTCGCGTTCCGGCACAAAGGATTGGTGCCACTCATCAGAGAGTGCATAAAGAAGGGTAAGTATCAGCGCCAAGGGTAGGGTACGACGTATACCTGACCCAGAGAGCGCCCAGGCATAGCTGATGGCGAGCATCCCATAGCCGGCCGCGTGGGCACTCTTCTTCACGATTCGATCCCATAGTGGGGCAGGGGGGCCAGGGATGTCGGTTTGGGCCGATAGAAAGAAGATGATACCCATCAACAGGAGTGATGGTCCCCAGTACTTCAGAAAGTGCTTCATCTTTGTGCTCCACCCCCTCTGTGTCTCGGCTTCTCCGATCTTCGCTCCTCTGCTGTTGCCGAGAAGATATGGCGAAGTAGCTCTCGCTCTTCCTCCGTCAGCAACACGTTGCGGCGAGCCATAACGCGCTCTGCTGTCTCCAGCGCCTTATCCAGACGATACTCGCTCCAGCCCGCCATACCACCCCAGGAGAAGGAAGGAACGTACTTCGGCGGGAGGCCGGCACCGAAGAGATTGCACGACACGCCAACCACAGTGCCGGTGTTCAACATGCTGTTGATGCCTGTCTTGGAGTGATCTCCCATAAGCAGGCCAACGAAGAGGGATTCTGTGTCACACCATGCTCCGTCGCACCAGACAGAGACCGTGCTGTAGTTGTTCTTCAGATCGCTGTTATTGCTGTCCGCCCCGAAATTGCACCACTCTCCGACGTAGGCATGCCCAAGAAAGCCATCGTGCTGCTTGTTCGAGTAGCCCTGGAAGACGCTCTCCTCCACCTCGCCGCCGACCTTACAGAGTGGCCCAATGGTCGTTCCATGGTAAATCTTTGCCCCAATCTTCACGCTTGATTCCGGTCCTACATAGCTCGGCCCCTGGATGACCGCATTCGCCATCACCGTCGCCTTCTCATCAATGATAATCGGCCCATCGGAGGTGTCCAGCACCACGCCCGGCTGCACCCGCGCCGAAGGGTGGATGAAGATATCCTCCGCACCCAGCAGGTGTACCCCTTGCAGCGCCGGGCGCTCCCCTAGCGGCCATGCGTTAGCCTGCTGCACGATGCGCTCGCCATTACGGTGAAACAGCTCCCACGGCCACTCAACGAGCGGCCACTCGATCTCTCTGGTTGGCAAGGCGTCCACTGCTCCCCAGCCAGCAAGCAGCGCTTCCCCTTCGACCCATGCACCCAGCAACGTACCATCCGGCGCGACGTACCGGCACGGCTCCCCGAACATCGGCATCGTACTGGGCAACCTGTTATCCGCTAACAGACGTCCATTCAGCAGTAGGCAGAGCCCATCAGTGGAGCTAAGATTCACCGGCAGACCCGTGCGCTCACGCATCACGCCTGTCAAGAAGTTGCGGACGAACAGAGCACTGGATGGACAACTGTACGCGCGCTCAATCGCTTCCCGCAACGTCCAAATCCCACAGCGCAGCTCAAATACCGGACGCGTCCATGCAAGCGGCAAGAAGCGCGAGGCTTTGTTGTCCTCAAAAACAAGCAGGGCACTCACAACTCGCCCCGTTCACGGATCTCACCCATGACCCGTACGACCGGCTCCGTGTTCGATGGCCGGAGGGACAACCACGCGCCCTCGCCGATCAGCTTCACGCCATCAGTCAGATCGAGGGAAATGTGGGCGCGCTGGCGATGCAACTTCTCAAACAATCGGTCGAGGCCTTGTTCGTGACCCGTCGCGCGAACGGTGTCCCCTCCAGGGAGATTACCCGTCATCTGAAGTGTTCGATCGTCAAGCAGTGCAAGCACGAACGAACCATCGGCGCTGCCGATATGAAGCGTGTGGTCCACCAAACGCGCTTCCGGCGCCTCCTCTACCCATCGTGCAAAGAGCGCACGCAGGGCATCGGGAGAGCCCTCAGTCGTGACGAGCTTCGTCTTGATTGCCCTCCACGATGGAATGCGAGCAACGAGTTCATGAAGTGGCGCAGCCTGCTCCGCCATAAGCGCGAGGATTAGGCCAGTCGCAGCAAGCCCGTCTCGCGCCAGATTCACTGATGGCACGATGATACCTCCACTGCCCTCCCCACCCAGTACGGCACCGCTTTCGATGGCACCCTGCACCACGTTCATCTCACCGACGGCTGTCCGTACGACGACGGCATGCGGCAGCGTCTCCTCCAGCGCATGTGTCGTGACCACGTTCACCGCTACGCGCTCTCCCTCATTCCTTGCCCGCGCCATAGCCGCAAGCACCACCGTGTGTTCCTCGTTCACCGCCTCACCCTGCGCATCCACCAGAACGAGGCGGTCGCCGTCCGGATCAGCCGCCAACCCCAGGTCACAACCTGCGTGGCGCACCAGATGCCGTAACGAGTCGAGATGTTCTGGCAAGGGCTCTGCCTCCCGTGCAAAGAAGCCATGCTGCTCGCTGTGGAGGAGGATCGGCTCGCAGCCAAGTGCCCGTATCGTTTCCACCCAGCGCACCGCACCCCCATTACACGCGTCAAGCGCCACCCGGTAGCGCTGCTTCCGGATGACTTCAACCGGCAGCGCATCGAGCACGGCCTGCTGGTGTGCTTGCCATGCCGCCTCGCCGCCCTGCTCCACATGACCCATCGCGTCCAGGGGGACGGCGGGCAGATTATCTTCTTCGATCGTTGCACGCATAGCCTGCCACCATGAGAGAGGCAGGAAGAGGCCCTGGGCATCGAGAAACTTCAGCCCATTCCAGAGGACCGGGTTGTGGCTGGCAGTAATCATCAACCCGCCGGAGAGGTGTGCATTGCGGCGCACCGCGAGTTGGACGGTAGGGGTCAACGTCAACCCTAACTCTAGCACGTCAGCCCCCGCCATGACCAGGGCACCTTTTGCGAGCGCTGCCAGGGCGGGCGAGGAGCGACGCGCATCATGGCCGAGGGCGATGAAGGGACGCGCTCTGACCTCCGCGCGCAACTGCGCGACGAAGGCTTGCACCCATTCCACGACCGTCCTCGCTGTTAGGCTCTCTTCGCCCCGCGCTACGGTTCCTCGCAGTCCAGAGATACCAATCTTGACTGTCACACGAGCTCTCTTGTCTACAAAAAAGTGAAACGTGAAGCGTGGGGCTTCACGTTTCGCGCTTTATCCTTGACGATAAATTGGGCCTACACTTCTTGTACAAGCAGTTGCTGGAAGATAGGTGCCAGCTTTCGTGGATCATGGCGGACGACGGGCATCTCCCGCAGGATCGTATCTCCATCGCGCTGGAAAGCGATGATCTGGGGCGCCTCCGTCACAACGTTGTCGCCGATGATGATCGCATCCTCCAACATGGTGGTCTGTTCTCCCGTGTCCGCAAAGATAAGCCGGCTGACCTCCTCGTTGGGCTGGAACTGGACGGGCGCGGCACCCTCGTGGCGATACTGTGCCAGCATTGCCTCGCTGATCCTGCCTTGATGCACGATGGCATAGTCCATCTTCACGCCACTCATCTCCTGGATAACCTCAAGGTGGTCGGCTACCGTCCAATGATCGGTACGGCCAGGCTCCGTCATCAAATTGGTGACAAAGACCTTGATGGCCTGACTCTCCTTGACGGCTTGGGCGAAGCGTGGCTGCGTGAGATTGGGGAGCACTTGGGTGTAAATGAGTCCTGGCGCGAAGATGATCAATTCGGCATCGGCAAGCACCTCCAGAGCACGCTCTGTCACATTCGGCATGTAACCCCGGAGCTTAGCCTTCGTGCCTTTGCCATTACTCTCTGCCTCCCATACTTGCACGCGGCGAATGTCACGGCTCAGGAAGAGATCCTTGATCCGTCCTCCCTTTTTGTGATTGATCGTCGTGGCACCTTCGAGTAGGGTTCCATCTTCCAATTCCGCATAGAGAATAGACTCGGCTTCGGTTGGATAAATAACTTGCTCCCCCGAGAGGCCAAACTTGTTGCGCAGCTCCTGTGCGAGGCGACCATGCTCGGTGGCCGTCAGCACAACGTCGATGCGCACGTCCTCCCTCAGCAGCTGCAATGACTTAATCACGGGTGTCAGGCCTGGATCACCTCCGATCACGGCAACGCGGCGCCCACGCGCTGCCCGCTGCCGCTCCCGCATCAACTCACTAAACTCCAGATCGGCGCGCTCCGGCACCATGACGCGCACCAGGGTACGACTCAGCCGTTTCCACCCTAAGTAGGTCGTCAGGGCACCACTCCCCACAAGAAGTAGCCCGCGTGGAAAACGAGGGATAAACGCGAGTGTCAAGAGCTTGACGACGGGGGTAGACCGAACACGCTGGAGCAGGGACTGGAACCAGATCAAGGTGCCCAATGCGACCTGAAACAGTCCGACAAAAGCCATCACCAGCCAGCGCTTCAGCCCTAGGCCGGGCAGAACAACGCGGATTGCTTCTCGTAATCTTTGAACCATCGCTTACTGTTACTCCACCGTCACACTTTTGGCCAGGTTACGTGGTTGGTCGATGTCTCGCCCGAGGAGGTAAGCAGCATAGTAAGAGATCAATTGGACCTGTACTGCCGCCAAAATCGGGGCGAGCCAATCATCTGTTTGGGGAATGGTAATCATATTCTCCTCCCCGACCAAAGCCGTGAGACGCTGATCCCCTTCGCGTGCCAGGCCAATCGCCCACGCCCGGCGCGCCAGCACCTCCTGGACATTCGAGACCATCTTGTCGTAGACCGCCGCTTGGGTCGCCAACGCGACGACCGGCACGCCCTCGTCGAGCAGGGCCAGCGTGCCATGCTTCAACTCGCCGGCCGCATAGCCCTGCGAATGGATGTAGGAAATCTCTTTCAGCTTGAGCGCCCCCTCCTGCGCGAGCGGCTCATCCAGGTTCCGACCGATAAAGAAGCACGCGTCCTCCTGCGCCATCCGCTCGGCGACGGCTTGCACGTGCGGCGTCTCGGCAAGAAGTCGGCGAATCTGCGTTGGCAGGCGCCATAACCCCGCGCGCAGCCCGAGAAGCCTCTCCCGCATCGTGGGCGCGACCTCCCGATATTGCGCCATGTATTGGAGCAGGAGGTGGATCGCGACTAACTGGCCCACGAAGGCCTTGGTGGAGGCCACCGCGACCTCAGGCCCGGCACGCGTGTAAAGCACCCCATCGGCCAGCCGCGCCACCGAGCTACCGAGCACGTTCGTGATGGCCAGCACCTTCGCCCCCTGGTCGATCCCCTCGCGCATGGAAGCAATCGTGTCGGCGGTCTCGCCCGATTGGGAGATGGCCACCATCATCTCGTTTGCACCCAGAATTGGATGACGATAGCGGTACTCAGAACCGACATCGACCGTTACCGGGATGCGCAGCGCCTGCTCGAAGAGGTACTTGCCGACCAGGCAGGCATGGTAGGCCGTGCCACACGCCACGAAAGTGAGACGCTCGATACCCTGTACCTCCTCAGGTGTCAGATTCAGATCAGGGATTTTGACCAAGCCGTCCCCGTTTTCTGGTAGGCGCCCCCGTAGCGTATCATCCACGGTATCTGGCTGCTCGTGGATTTCTTTGAGCATGAAATGCTCGAAGCCATCTTTCTGCGCCACTTCTGGTGTCCAGTTGACCACCATCACCTTGCGTGGCGATAGCCGTGGCACCTCCGGTTCCCGATAGTTGGTGATGATCACCTCATCGCGCCGAATCGTGGCAATCTCGCCATCCTCAAGAGGGTAGATGCGGTTGGTGTAGCGCAGCAGCGCCGGAATGTCACTGGCCACGTGATTTTCCCCGTGCCCAAAGCCAATGATGAGGGGCGGCGAATCCATCTTGGCAGCAACCAGGCTCTCTTCCTCATCTTTGTGGATCACTAACAGCGCCATCGATCCTTCCATGCGCTGCATCGCGAGATGGACCGCGGTCGTGATATTGCCATCGTAGAACTCTTCGACGAGGTGCGCAATCACCTCCGTGTCAGTCTCTGACGTGAAGGTATGCCCCTTCTCGATCAGCTCTTGCTTCAACTCCCAGAAGTTTTCCACGATCCCGTTCTGCACGACCACCAATCGGCCGCTGCAATCAGGGTGGGGATGCGCATTGAGCGTCGATGGCTCACCGTGAGTCGCCCACCGCGTGTGGCCCAACCCGATGGTACCGCTTGCAGTCTCAGGTTGAATGAGCGCAGCCAGATCCGAGACGCGACCCTTTGTTTTCTCCAGGTAGAAGTGGCCATTTTCAGAGACCGCGATCCCGGCCGAATCATACCCGCGGTAGGTCAGCATCTGTAGTTTATCCATCAAAATAGGCAAAGCCTGCTGCTCGCCTACATACCCAACAATACCACACATAAAACGATTACCTCCACAATCGGTCGACAGGTGACAAAAACCTGCCGGGACGCATTATAATCATAGTATCGAATAGCGTCCACTTCAATAGCACGTTGAGTGGGTTTAGGCCTCCCGCTCGACGACGAATTGTTGATTCTCCGTGAACTGTTGGAAGCGACCTCGGTAGGCGGGAGGTAACTGGGCAGCGATGCGTTCCATTACTGCCTCGCTCATCGCTTGTAGGGTGGCGCGGTCGGGCTTAGGGGTAGGGCTAACGAGTCGGAACGGCTGACCAATTGAAAGACAGACGCGCGTCGGCCGCCATCGAGTGACCCGGGTAGTAAAATCCTCAACCCCACTTATCCCGAGCGGCAAGATGGGGACCCCGCTGCGATGCGCGATCAGCGCAATCCCTTCACGTGGTTCTCCGAGTGAGCCATCACTTCGTGTTCCCTCGGGCGCGATGAAGAGGACGCCTTCCTCCTTCAGCACCTGCAACGCCCGCCGTATCGCGCCGATGTCCCCTTCCCCACGCCGCACGGGGAAGGCACCATAGTTCCGTACGACCCACGTCGACAACCGATTTCCCTCGAAGTTCTCTGCCTTTGACATGAAGGTGATATCACGTGGGAGAAAGGCTCCGATGAGTGGGGGATCGAGAAAGGAAAGATGGTTGCCCGCGATAATCAGTGCTCCCTCACGTGGCACATGTTCCTCGCCAGACACGGTTACCTGCACGTGGGCGAGCGGCAAGACAACATGTCGCAACATCTGGTTAGCAAAGTAATAAAAGCGTGGGAGGGTTTGGGCCATCAGTATCCCGTCTTCCGCCTCACTCCATGTTACTCTGCGATCGATCCCTCACACTCAGCACCTCCATAGACGCCTCGATCAGTTGGGGGTAGATGGGCTGCTATGGAACACATTACCTGGCGAGTGAGAGCTTGCCTTTGTGCACGCCGCGAGAGACGAGAGTCACGCTCAGGAAGGATGGGGGGAGCAACGGTAACGGTCAGGTAGGGACGCGAAAATCGACGCCACGCAGCAAAGATCCGCTCCGTCCCCGTGATAGCAATTGGCACAACAGGAACACCGGCCTTTAGGGCGAGGTAGCCAATTCCCTCGCGCGCCTGCTCCATAGCGCCGGTGCGGCTTACGCGCGCCTCCGGGAAAAGGAGAACCTGCTTGCCCTGCTCCAACCCCGCCAAAGCCCTGCGCAGAACCTCGCGGTCCACCTCGTCGCGATGCACTATGATTGGCTCGTACACACGGACCAAAGGTGCCACCCATTCCTCTAATAGATCAGCCAGCGCAATAATCTCGGGTGGGTCCGGCAGGACAGCGACCAGTAGCAACGGATCCACATGTCCTGGATGGTTCGAGGCGAGTAAGGCTGCTCCGTCCGGCAAATAGCGTAGCCCCCTCACATGCACCCGCGCGATCGTCACTGCTAGCAGTTGCCCGACCCGCTGAACGAAACGACGGCGAAAGGAAAGTGTTGCGAAGCCTTCCCTAGCGCGCAACAACCTCACTACTCTCTGGCCCCATCACCTCTCTCGCAAGTTTCAGGACGAGAATGACCACCTCGTCAATTGACATATCATTACTACTGATAAGATAGGCATCCGCGGCGGGTCGCAGCGGGGCATGAGCACGGTTCGAGTCATAGCGGTCCCGCTCTCGCATCGAGGCAAGTAGCTCATCATAGTCAACATCCTGCTCCCGACCACGACATTCATCGTAACGACGGCGGGCACGTTCCTCGATGGATGCGTCCAAGTAGATCTTGAGCGGTGCGTCATACATGACAACCGTACCGATATCACGTCCCACCATGACGACGTTGCCTCGCTGGCCTACGCGGCGTTGCTGCTTGATCAGCGCCTCTCGCACCTCCGGATGCGCCGCGACCTGCGAGACGTTGATATCTACCAGGTGGTGTCGAATCTTCCAGGTAATATCTCGTCCCTCAACGTACACCGTGTACTGGCGTCCATCCTTGTACTCGCCCGAGGGTGGCCTAATCTCGATGATCGTCTTCTCGGCGAGTTCTCCCAAGGAACGGCCATCAGACAGGTCCAAGCCGTGCTCTAGCGCAAGAAGGGTCAAAGCACGATACATTGCCCCTGTATCAAAGTACAGAAACCCGAGGCGATTGGCAACCCGTTGCCCAACCGTGCTCTTTCCTGAGGCCGCTGGCCCGTCTATCGCTATGGTATTGGGTCGATCCTCCACAACTTTCTCCATCCTCAATCTCAATCGAAGTCGAGTTTTTTCTGACGCATCACAACACTCTGGACGAGGCCGACTGCTAGCAGAAGCGTGATGAGGTTACTGCCGCCGTAGGAAATAAAGGGGAGCGGCACGCCCGTCGGCGGAACGAGGCCGACGTTCACTCCTACGTTAATAAAACTCTGGAAAAAGATCCAACCAGCGACACCCGCTACGAGCAGCCGACCGAAAGGCTCCTGCGCGATGTAGATCGCTCGCGCTAATCGTAAGAGCAGGGCAAGGAGTAGCGCGAAAAGGAGTAGCGCGCCGACGAAGCCCAGTTCCTCTGCTACGACAGAGAAAATGAAGTCGGTGTGGCGAACACGCAGGTAGCCAAGTTGGTTCTGGCTGCCCTGACTGTAGCCTTGCCCCATCAAGCCGCCACCACCGATCGCGATACGGCTCTGAATCAGATTATATCCTTGACCCGAGGGATCGCTCATCGGGTCCATGAAGATCAACACACGCTCCTTCTGATAATCCGGAACGTGCGGCCAGAGCAAGGGCAACGAAATGGCCAAGACTATCCCTAATCCTACCAGCCAGCGTAGCGGCATACCTGCCATAACGACGATCGTCAGCCAGATAGCACCAATGACGATGGCGGTTGAGAGATTTGGCTGCGCTAGAATAAGTACCATCGGAACCGCGACAAGAAAGCCAGACAACAAGAAGGAGCCCCTGTTTCCCTCACGGTCAGCCAGAAACCTAGCAAGCGCGATGATGAGGAACAGCTTTGCAAACTCTGAGGGCTGGATCTGTTGGTCGAGTATCTGAAACCAACGTTGCGCCCCGAAGACGCCCGATTCGCCCATCACGACGACCAATCCCAGCAAGGCGACGATGCCGATATAGATGGTTCGCGCCCACGCACCCAGGAAACGGTAGTCGATCATCGTAATGAGCGCCATTGCCCCGAGTCCCACAGAAACCCAGATGATCTGTTGGGCGAAGAAGTCGTGGGTAGGATCAGGCGGTTGGGCCGAGTTGATCATCACCAGACCGAAGACGAGCAAGGCGATGGTCAGAAACAGCAGGGTGTAGTCGTAGTTGCGAATGTAGCGTCGTAACATCGAAGGAATCGGTATCTCAGAATCAGTCCATCAATTGCATGGCTTATAAGTTTATGTAACGGCTAGAGGAATCAAAAAAAGCGCAAACGATTCGAGTTTCCTGAACCGTTTGCGCCCAACTCCTACTGTTGGAGGCTTCAGACCTGGGGAGGGACACGCTTGCGGCGGATGGGAATATTCGCAACGAGTTTATTCTGTTCGCGTCCCTGCGTGAGTGAGATATCCATCGCCTCACGGTCAATGTCGACGTACTTCGAAAGAACCGAGATGATCTCATCCCGCATCTGGTCCATCACCTCCGGACTAAGCCCCGCTCGGTCGTGCACCAGTACGAGCTGCAGACGATCCTTTGCGATTTTCCCGCTTGGGGGTTTGCTGCCAAACAAACGATCCAAGAAACCCATTATACCCCCCTACTGGCGCATGAACCCAAGTAGACGCTCGAAGAATCCCCGCTCCCGCAGCTCGAGGAAAGGCACCTCCTCCCCTAGTAGGCGACGCGCGATATTTTGATAGGCTCGCCCCGATAGCAGGCGATCGTTCATAGCTACGGGCGTCCCATCATTGGTAGCGATGATGATCGCCTCGTCGTCGGGCACCACACCTAGAAGCGGAACGGCTAGCACATCAAGCACGTCTTCCACACTCAACATTTCACCCCGTCTGACCATCTCTGGCTTGATCCGGTTCAGAATCAGGTTAGGTAAGCCCTTCTCGGCCGCCTCTATCAGGCCAATGATACGATCCGCATCGCGGACCGCGCTCATTTCTGGCGTAGTGACCACAATAAGGCGATCAGCACCAGAGATCGCATTTTGGAAGCCTTGCTCGATCCCTGCAGGTGAATCGACCAAGATGAAATCGTAACGGGGGCGAAGCGCATCGCAAACCTGCACCATCTGAGACGGCGAAACGGCGGTCTTGTCACGCGTTTGCGCCGCAGGAAGCAGATGTAGATCCGGGAAACGTTTATCGCGCACCAATGCCTGAGCAAGTCGGGCACGCCCCTCCACGACATCAACAATATCATAGACGATTCGGTTCTCTAAACCGAGCACCAAATCCAGATTGCGCAATCCAATGTCGGCGTCGACCACCGCAACTTTCTGCTTGAACAGGGCCAGGGCAGTACCTAGATTTGCCGTCGTGGTAGTCTTACCCACGCCTCCCTTGCCCGATGTAACCGTGATGACTTGTCCCGCCATGCACACTCCTCGGCGTCCGTACTGTTTTTTCGATGTACACAGCATCGTAACGCAAAAGCTAGTCGATTACAAGTTGAGGACAAAGGCAAAGGCACGGAGAATGATCAACAGGTACGATCCTGCTTCAAGTCAGATCGCGTATCAAGTCACTCACAGAGATACCATAGTGGATGCGGTTGATCACCTCGGCTAACAGCGGTGCGACAGAAACAACCTCGATGGATGGCATCTCTTCAGGCGTGGGAATGGTATCGGTCACGATGGTACGCTCGATGGGGCTCACGTGGAGTCGCTTTATGGCGCCGTCTACGAAG
>JALZCF010000525.1 GCA_030863245.1 Chloroflexota bacterium | reverse complement strand
GCCGTATCTGATCAACGATACCCGCCCACCGGTCCGCGAGCGGCTGCAGACCCCGGCTCAGCGCGAGCGCTTCGACGACACCACGAAGTGCATCCTCTGCGCCGCCTGCACCACCTCCTGCCCCTCCTTCTGGGCGGACGAGGACTTCGTGGGGCCCGCGGCCATCGTGAATGCGCACCGCTTCATCTTCGACTCGCGCGACCAGGGTGCAGCGCAGCGGCTGGAGATCCTCAACCGCCGCGAAGGCGTCTGGCGCTGCCGCACCATCTTCAACTGCACCGAGGCCTGCCCGCGTGATATCCGCATCACCAAGGCCATCGGTGAGGTAAAGAAGGCGATCCTCTACGATCGAGCAACGTGAAGAGGTTGGTTCGGCTCCGCGACATTCTCTCGCTCCATCGCCGAACCTGCTGATTGTGGATCGGCAGGTTGGTGGTTCGAATCCCACATCGCTTCCCCCGCGACCGGCGCATTCTGAAGAGGCTGCTTGTGCCGCCGTGACACACGGCAGGCGGTCCGCACGTCAACTCATGCAGAGAGGCGAGGCCACAGGCACAGCCCTCCGCACCGGTACTGACAGTACACTAAATTAGGCAGTTCTGCCTATTGGCAGGACGTGGCACCGCGTATAATATGTGTCAAGTCACTTCTCCCTGGCCGCCCCGCGTGCTCCATCTCCGCCGCCGCCTCGACTCACCCCCAGGTCCCGTAGGACAGCAAGGCAGGTTCTGACGTAATCGGCTCGTCCCCCGGCTGGATCTATTTTTGAAGCGGTGAAGATGCGCCACCTTCCCTCAGTCTGTCGCAACGTTCACCGGCTTCGCACCCGTTCCTTCCTTTCCCCTCCAGGACTGTCTCCGGGCGAGTGCGCCAAGCTCCTTTCACGTCACGAGAGGCCGCGTACCTCTGGCAGCGGCAGTCCAAGACTGGTCCTGCGACACATGCGAACTTCCAATCCTCTCGGTCACGCCCGAAAGGGCGCTGTGGCCACCCTCCTGGTGCTGGCCGCCTGCTCGGACAAGACGCTGATTCAGCCCCCGGAGTCCGCTCAGTCCCCTCCCACTCCGGGTTCCAGTTTGGGCGCGAGTCTCCAGCCATCCGGGGTGAGATCCCCCCGCCGATGCAACTGGGCAGTACTGCCGCCTCCTCCTATGGGGCGGTGCTCGATGGCAACACCATCACCCTTACCTTCGAAGGCTTCGCCGATCTCCAGGATATCGCCGACGCCTACAGCGATCTCGGCGTGACATTTACGGCGGGACACATCCTGAAGCAGGGCGGCTGGCTCAACTCGCGCCACTACCCGCCGCGTTCCGGAGTCGGCGTCGCAGCGAACGTCTACGACTACCGTATCGCCATGAGCTTCCAGACACCGGTGAGCCACGCGAGTGCGTACGTCACCGCCTACTACCCGGCGGCGTTCCGGTGCTACCGAGAGGATGGCTCACTCGTGGGATATGTAGCAGTTCCCACGCCGAATCTTGCCAACCACTCAGAGTCGGTTGCAGAGCCGAATTATTATGTCCGCATCGACGGAAGCGGGATTACCTCTTGCGAGCTGGTGGGCAGTCCGGATTACATTACGCTCGATGATCTGAGCTTCGTTCATGAAAATGCCCTGTCCTGCCCTCCCTCCGTCGAACGCGGGCAGGAGGTCAGATGCGTCGTCACGTCCGCCAACGTGAGCGTAACCGGGTGGGAGTTCGTGCCCGACAGTGCGAGTCTGGAGACGGTGCGGCTGAGCTCGACCAGCAAGGTATGGAAGGGGCCTGCGGCCATGGGAGGGACGGTTACAGCTTACGTGAGCGATGGCACTACCCTGGAAGCGCGCTTCGCCGTGACGGACCGCCCCTCCCCTTGGAAGTCGAAGTGGAGCTACCGCTGGGGACCCGACACCACGGCCACGGCCATTCCGGTGACGGTCAGCAACCGGGAGAGAGATGGGGGTACCACCTGGGCGGAGAACTGCGCCGATTGGGACGGCGACAAGGACGGCAAGGTGGACTGCGGGGGCCCCTGGGTGCAGCCGTATTATTTACTGGAGAGCGCGGCGGGGTATACAGGACGAGAGATCCCGAGCGGACCGAACCAGGGCTACTGGTACGTGGCCGAGAAGAAATACGTAATGAAGCGCGTGGCGAATGCGAACCCGACGATCCTCCCCACGGACAGTACCTATCGGTGGCCGGTCCCAGCGGATATTGCGAAGAATTGCTACAGGGCTCTGGGCTTCGGCCCCAAGGACCAGGTGGTCGCGAACTTCTACCAGTACAACGAGAAGTGCCGCGGGATCAACATGAGCGCCTTCCTCAACGGGGTAAAGGGGCACGAGGAGTACGGTTACAACGGGGGAACAGGCCACATGGGACTCGCCGAGCAGGAGGCCGGCAAGCCGGAGAACGATCCCTATTATGC
>JALZCF010000134.1 GCA_030863245.1 Chloroflexota bacterium | reverse complement strand
GGCGCGATGCCGGAACGATAGAGAGTTATTGGAGCGCCCACATGGATCTGCTTCGCGATGCCTTCTCACTCGACAGTACCGAGCGGTTGCTTCTTACGCTTGACCCGCAGCGACTGCCCGCTCGTGTCTATGCCACTGCACAGATTGAAAACAGCATGATCTCGCCTGGCTGCACGGTAAGGGGCCGAGTATCACGTTCCATCCTGAGCCCAGGGGTGGTGATCGAAGAGGGTGCCCTGGTTCAGAACGCGGTGATCCTGCATGACACACGGGTATCGGCAAACGCCAGGATCGTAAACGCCGTGGTGGACCAAAACGTAGTGGTCGGCGAGGGGGCGGAAGTGGGGCAACCCGCACCCGACGAGGAGACTCCAGAGCTTGCCATCATCGGCATGGGAGTGGAGATCACACCCGGCACCCAAATCCCCGCAGGCACCCATCTCGAACCACCTCCAGAATAGCGCACCTTCTGGGTCGGTCGTAAGTTGCTAAGAATCTGTTGCATGTTGCATGTTGCATGTGCTCCGCATACGTAGTGCGTGGTGCGCGTTGTGTATGGCATATCACGTACTTCGTATTTACGCTTTACGTATTCCCCTGCACTCTGTATGACATGCAACATGCAACATGCAATATGCAACACGCATTGTGGCCCTCCCTCTTTACCTCTAGAATTATTCGATCCATAATCCATAGTAGGAGGGAACGACCGCGTTCTACCCGTGCTGCAAGGATCGAACCCGAGAGGAGGTGCAATGCGAGCCCGACTACAAACCCTGCCCGCTCCGATCAAAGATATTCCTTCCTTCTTTACGCAGCCTCTCGAGTTCTTCCAGTCGTACCAGACAACGTATCTACGGGATGACTTGCTAGCCGGCCTGACGGTCGCCGTGATCTTGGTGCCCCAGGCCATCGCCTTCGCGCTCATCGCGGGCCTCCCGCCAAGCATGGGGCTCTACGCAGGTGTGGTGGGCGCCATCGTTGGGGCACTGTGGGGCTCCACCAATCTTGGCCACACGGGGCCAACCTCCGCACTCTCCCTCCTCGTCTTCTCTGGTCTCTCGGCAACGCTCGTGCCCGGTACACGTGAGTTCTTGCTGGCAGCTGGGTTAATGGCAGCCATGGCTGGCACCATTCAGATCCTCATGGGCGTGGCTAGGTTGGGGATGCTCGTTAACTTCGTCTCCGATGCCGTGATCGTCGGCTTCGCAGGGGGTGCCGGTGTCCTGATCGCTATAGGCGAGCTGCGTCACCTCTTTGGGATCGAGTACACGAGTCGCTCGATCGTCGGCAGGCTACGAGATCTCGTTCTCGGCCTGCCCGAAGCGAGTCTGCCTACGCTGCTACTTGGCCTCGGCACCCTGCTCCTGATCCTCCTCATTAGGAAAGTCAGACCGCAGTGGCCCGGAACGATCATCGCCCTAGCCGCTGCTGCATTCGCATTATTTGTATTCAATCTGGATGAAGCAGGCGTCCAGGTTCTCGGAGAGGTTCCCAGCTCTCTGCCGCCGGTTGTGCCACTTCCCATCTTTAACCTGGATCTGATTTCCGATCTCTCTACAAGTGCGCTAGCAGTAGCGGCCATAGGCCTGATCCAGACGATGGCTGTTGCACGTTCCTTCGCAGCACAGACGGGCGAACGGCTTGATAGCAACCAAGAGTTCATCGGCCAGGGCATGGCAAACTTGGCCGTCGGTTTTCTTTCGGGCTTTGCCGTCTCCGGCTCTTTCTCGCGCTCGGCAGTGAATTACCAGGCAGGTGCGAGGACATCCATGTCCTCGATTTTCTCGGGCATCTTCGTCATGATCGCGATGCTCACCCTAGCCCCCCTGATTGCGTTCTTGCCCCGTGCGGCACTAGCGGGGATACTCCTCCTCGTTGCCTACCGCATGATCGATCGAGTCGAGATGGCCCGTATCTGGCGTGGGGCGCGCGGGGATGCGATGATCATGTTCGTCACCTTCTTCGGAACGATCTTCCTACCAATCCAGTTGGCTGTCCTGGCTGGCATTCTGATGTCGCTGGGCTATTACATTCTGAAAACCAGTTCCCCGCGCGTGCATGAAGTCCTACCTGACGATGAGTTTGAGCATCTGGTGTACCGACCTGACAAACCCTCCTGTCCCCAACTGGGAATCATGGAGATTCTCGGCGACCTCTACTTTGGTGCGGTCAATCATGTCGAGGAGAGTATCTTCCGCTACAAGCAGGCGCACCCTTCCCAACGCTTCCTGCTCCTCCGAATGCGCGGGGTGCATCGCATGGACATCAGCGGGATCAACATGCTAGAGAGCCTGCTTCGCTCCTATCGACAGGGGGGAGGCGACCTCTTCATGACCCAGGTGCGTGAGTCGGTGCTTGACCTAATGAAGGCTACCGCTTTCTACGATCATCTGGGTGCGGATCATTTCCTTGATGAGGACGACGCGGTTGAGTACCTCTTCTATAACGTGCTCGATCCGGCAATCTGCATCTACGAGAGTGATGTGCGAGTTTTCCGCGAGTGTCAGAATCTTCCACGTCCCGGTTATGCTGTGCAGATCATCCTTCCCTCCGAGATTTCTCTTAATGGTGCAGCAAGCATTGCGCCGCGACAACTGTGGCAACAACTGCGAGGGGATCACCCACCCATGGTCATTGATCTGCGAGAGCCACGCGAGTGGAAGCAGGGACATATCCCCCAGGCCCAACTCTGCCCGATGTCTCACCTTTTCTCCGAAGAGGGGAGGGTCCAGGAGGAGATCCCCCACGATCAACCCGTCGTGCTCGTAGACCTGACTGGGCGGCGGAGCACCCGCGTAGCGGCCATATTAAACAAATATGATTACGGCAACATCTCCATCCTTGAGGGAGGCATGCGTGCCTGGGAGGAAGCAGGGTTGCTAGCGGCCGTAGAGGAGTCTCAGACTCCGAGAGGAGGTGGTAAGTGAACAGACGCAATCTCGGCCTCGATCTCGTACGGGCGACCGAGGCATCCGCATTGATGGCGGGCCGGTGGATGGGGCTGGGTAGCCGAGACGAGCCGGACCGCGTCGCGACAGAGGCGATGCATCAGGCGCTGAACCTGGTAGACGTCGATGGCCGTATCGTGGTGGGCGAGGAAGGTAAGCTGGGTTGGGAGTCCCCATTGAAGAGCGGGAAGGAGGTGTGTTCCGGTGACGGGCCAGCGATGGATGTCGTCGTAGATGCCATAGACGGCCGTGGCCTGCTCGCATCCGGGCGAGCCGGGGCGATCGCAGTCGCTGCCGTCGCCCCACGCGGCGCGATGTGGTGCCCGCGGCCTGCAGTATATATGGAAAAGGTGGTTGTCAATCGTGAGGCTGCGGAGTCGCTCGTACCGGAAGTCATGGATGCGCCGGCCGCCTGGACATTGGCGCTGGTCGCACGCGTCAAAAAGAAAGAGGTGCGCGATCTGGTCGTCTTTGTGCTCGACCGCCCTCGCCACCGTGACCTCATCAATGAAATTCGTGCCGCCGGGGCACGGGTCATGCTGCGGTCCGATGGGGACATTGCGGGTGCGCTGATGGCAGCCTCACCGAATGGACGTGTGGACATTTTGATGGGCGTTGGCGGTGTGCCAGAGGGCCTCGTCGCCGCCTGTGCGGTCAAAGCCTTGGGCGGAGCCATGCTTGGACGGCTAGCGCCTCAGAACGAGCGCGAGCATGAGGCCCTGGAGGGGGCGGAGCTAGACATGGAGCGCATCGTTACGGACGACGAGTTGGTCTCGAGCGACGCCATCTACTTCGCGGCAACCGGTATCACGGATGGCCCCCTGCTTGATGGGGTCACCTATCATGGACGCCGTGCCGAGACACATTCCCTCATCCTGCGAGGTGAGACCCACTCTCGCCGCTTCATCCGCGCCGAACACCTTCTGGAGGATTAATGCGCTACCCGTGGGCAAACACTGTCCTGCTACTCTTGCTCCTCGTGCAACTCGCGACCGGTGTGGGTGCGCTGCTGAGCGGCTCGGCACGCTTCAGTTGGGTGCTGTGGCTACATGGAGTAGGCGCCTATGCCCTGGTAACGATACTGCTCTGGAAGGGCGCGATCATCTGGAACGTGTTGCGTCGCCGGAAGCTCACGGTGCTGCGGATCGCCTTCGTACTGATGGCGCTACTCTTGCTGGCAGTCCTGGCATCCGGCTTCTACTGGACCTACGTTGGCCCGATCTCCTTTTTCGGTTTCAGCTTGATGGTAGTTCACGGTACGCTAGCCGTATTGCTCATGGCGCCGCTACTTTGGCACCTCCTCGCTCGCCGCTGGATCTTCCGTGTGCCGGCAGCAAGGGACCGCCGCGCCTTTCTCAGGCTCGGGGGGAGTAGCCTCTTCGCTCTCGCCTTCTGGCGAGGTGCTCGCTCCACGAAGGCAGCACTCGAGGTGCCCAGTGCCACGCGACGCTTTACCGGCTCCTACGAACAGGGGAGCATGACAGGCCGTTTCCCTAGGGTGAGTTGGCTCTTCGACGCGCCGCACCCCGTCGATAGCGCCACATGGCGACTGACCATCGAGGGGGCTGTGCAGCATTCCCCACACCTCTCGTATGACGATCTCTTGCGCCTTCCCCAGGACCAGGTCATCGAAACCATCGACTGCACAGGTGGTTGGTACTCTACCCAGGTATGGCAGGGTGTCCGGGTCGCCCACCTGCTGGAGATGGTAGGCGCGTTGCCTAGCGCCCGCAGCATCACCGTCGAGGCCGTGACGGGGTACAAGCGACGCTTCGGCGTGGACGAGCTGCAGCATTACCTGCTCGCCACCCATGTGGCAGACCAACCCCTCACCCACGGTCACGGCGCGCCACTACGCCTCGTCGCTCCCGGCCACCGTGGCTACGATTGGGTGAAATGGGTAGTGCGTCTCCACGTCAACGAGAGCAGCAAGTACTGGCAACCGCCGTTACCTCTACAGTGAGTGACAAATGATCTCTCTAGGAATCGCGCGACAACTAAAAGAGGCAGGAATCGAATGGTCCCCACAGGTGAACGACTTCTTCGCCGTGCCCGACCGTGGGATGGATGAGCGCGTCTTCGTCATCAGCGATATCATGACCTACGTGGAGAAACGCCGCGGTCAGCTCCTGATTACCTTCCATGGCGCTCTAGAGTGGGCGCTGGATTATGTAGTACTCCACGAGGCCATCTGGCTGCTCAGTGAGGCACAAGTGCGCACGGAGCTCGAGCATCGCCTTGTCACACAGCCGCGTCCCACCGTCACCCTCTCTAGTACCCGGGATGGCTACCGCTGCGAGATTCAGTACGAGGGACGTAACCTCGCCTTCGAAGCTTTCGGCGCCGCCGATGCCTACGGCCACGCACTCCTGTACATCCTTCAGCAAGGAGGATAAGGCGCCTCCCTAGGCCACCCGCTCCAGCAACTCCGGATTCTCCTGCCACACGGCGAGCGCGATCGTCTTGTAGCCGACCTCGGTAAATAGAATGGTTACGCCCTCGGTGCCCTCTAGGCGCTGCACCGTGCCACTGCCCCAGGCAGGATGGAGGACGGCATCGCCGGGCGCGAAGGGGAGATCCAGGTCGCGCTGGCGAATGCTGGAGCCGCTAAGGCAGTTATCGCAGTGGCCGCAACTATCTGTATCGTAGCGCTGTCCCAGGTAGTTCAGTAGGAACTCGTGGCGGCAGTCGGTGGTTAGCGCGTAGGCCTCCATCATTCGAAGGCGACTCTGATCATAGGCCTGCCGCTGTACGCTCTGGGTCATCGGTAGCTCGAGTGCATCGGGCGGAACCACCTGCAACACTTCCAGCATCCCATCCTCTGAGCAGCGCAGGTATTCTTGCTCCTCCAAGGGGCGCAGGAGCCGCTCGACCTCGCCCGCACGCTTATCTAGCGTCGCTGCCAGGTCAGATAAGGGCAACGGCACATCCTGATAGATGCGCCCAAGGGTTGCCCAGAGAGAACGCACTTCTTCCTCGCTCGGACCGCCGTTGCTAGCGAAGAATGCTTGTAGGTGACGGTCGTTCGGGTGGTAGAAAAGCAGGCAGACCGCAGGCTTCCCATCACGGGCCGCTCGCCCCGCCTCCTGGTAGTACGACTCCGGGCTCCCCGGCAGATCCCAATGCAACACGAAACGAATATCTCGTTTATCAATACCAAGGCCAAAGGCGTTGGTAGCTACCACGATCTGTGTCTCGTCGTGCATGAAAGATTCCTGCACGCGTTGGCGCTCTGCCTTATCCATCTGTCCATGATAGGCCGCTGCGTTCCAGCCCCACTCCCGCAGCTTTTCAGCGATTGGCCCTGTAGCACGCACCGTCGCACAATAGATGATACCCGGCGGCGTCAACCGCGTCCCATTTGCATCCGGCCCTAACCGGCGCGCCAAGGCTGCCCACTTCCCGCTTTCATCAGCAATGTGTTCAACCTCCAGCAACAGGTGATCCCGTTCAAAGCCACGACTTACAATGAGTGGATCGTGCAGTCGCAGCTTCTCTACGATCTCTTCGCGGACCAAGGGTGGAGCGGTCGCAGTGAGTGCCAAGACCGGTAGATGCTCATCCTGCGCTGCCCGAATACGGTAGACCGCCTCATCCACACGTAGGAAGGCAGGACGGAAATCTTCTCCCCATTGGGAGACGCAGTGCGCCTCGTCCACCGCTAGCAGCGCCACCTTCGCCTCGATCAGATACTGAAGAAAACCCTCACTCTCAAGTCGCTCCGGCGTTACGTAAAGGAGGCAGAGCTCCCCCGCCGCAAGCCGTTCCATCGTCCGATCCTGCTCCTCAGCAGGTACGTGGCTGTTGAGCACGCCAACACAATCCCAACCCTGCGCCGACAATGTATCCGCTTGATCCTTCATGAGGGCGATCAATGGTGATACCACAACCGTGACACCGCTCCCCTGCTCGTGCAGCACATGGGCTGTCAATTGATAGGTCAGACTCTTGCCGGCTCCAGTTGGGAGAATACATAATACATCTTTTCCATCCAGCAACGCCTCAATCGTCTCACGCTGTCCTGGGCGGAAGAACTCATATCCGAAAAGGGTGTGTAAAGTGTTGAGAAGAGCATCCATTTTCATATAGTAAGCCACAATGTGCATGCCGAAACGGCAGTGATCAGTGGTGAGTGATTAGTGGTTAGTGACTCGCACATTCCACTAGTCACTGACTACTGCCATATGGTCTCTGTAAAAAGCAACATCTGTGCCCGGTGGCATTTGACAGGGAGCAGGGGCCAACAGACAATGGATATACAAAGAAGCG
>JALZCF010000129.1 GCA_030863245.1 Chloroflexota bacterium | reverse complement strand
ATGGGCTATTGCAGCTACCGCGGCGCGGACGAGAAGATACCGACCTATCCCGGTGAGGTAGCGTTGCTTGCGCCCGACTGTCACGCTTTTGAGTATAGGGGGACGGATCAGCCGGTAGCGGATGAGGTGACGCTCTACCAAGAGGGGAGGGTGCCGGACCCGGAAGCCACGAAGGTGCTACCTGCCATTCGGGAAGAGGAGGAAGAGAGCTTTCTTAGTAGACTGCGGGGATTGTTGGGGCTGAAGCGACAGGAGCAGGAGATGGTCCGGGCGGGGGTAGTCGAGCGGCCGGGGGGCCAGCCTTGCCCCGTGTGCGGCACGCGGATGACGAATCGGGCCTCTGTCGCCAATATGGACAAGCGCGGCGAGGAACGGGTGTTGAGCGTGTGGCGCTGTCCCCACTGCCGCGGGAACTATCTCGACGATTGGTTTGAAGCCTTGATCGGCTCCCGCGCCCATGACGCCGAACGCCTCTACGTCGTGCCACCTGTCGAGGCGAACGAGGGGGCCGCTATCGTCGTGCACTGTCCTCGGCCGGATGTCAAGGGCTGTACCTGCATCGCGAACCAACATTTCGATCGGTGGGGCGACGAGCTGGAGAGGATCGGGCGCCGCATCAAGGCGCGTGAGAGCGTCGTCAGCCTGTAGATGAGCACGCGACCACGCAAAGTCGAGACGATCGTGCTGGGGCGAGGGCTAGCTGCCGCCGCCCTGGCAGATACATTGCGACAGCAGGGGCGGCGTGTGGCGCTGCTGGTAGAAGCGCCTGGATGGGAGCAGGGAACACGAGCTGCCTGGCGGGGCTGGCACAGGGGTAGCGCACGCGCCGCATTAGCGGAAAGGGGGGAGGTGTTGCTCAAGGAGTGGCAGGCAGTGGGACTGCCAGGCATCACGTTTCACGACGTAGGGCATGAGCTACCGGTTTGGTTGCTGGACTACGGGCAGCTGCTTCCTGCTATCGGCGAGTGCATCGCCGCTGGAGAGGATTGCTGGGTTGCAGTGGGGACGCGGGTACGCGGGATAAGCGTCATCGAGAACGCCATTCTCGGCGCGATTGCGGAAGATTCCCGCTACGACGCGCGCCAAGCGATCAACGCCGCTGAGGACGAGCGTTATGCCGCCTTCGCCCGCATGATGCGCCATCCCGACAAGCTCGATCTCGTCCCCGTTACGCCGACGGATAACCTACGGCTGGGAATCCGTGATGACGGCTCTAGTGCCTGGCCTGGTGCATCCCCTTTTGTGCGCGATCGCAGCGAGGTGGCTATCGAGGAGACGCCGGTAATGGGTGCCTGGCGGGTAAGGGGCGTCGCGGGGTGGCCACTGTTGGCGCTAGGCGCGACGACGCGGCTAACGGAGCAAAATAGGAAGAACCTATGAAGGAGCATCACATGGTTCAGCAACTGACCCATATGAAATGCGAGGCGTGCCGTCGCGGTGCGCCGACGGTTACAGAGGAGGAGCTCGCGGAGTATAAGCCGCAGGTGCCAGAGTGGGATCTGATCGAGCGGGATGGGATCAAGCGGCTCGAGCGGAGCTTCAAGTTCCCCAACTTTGTCGAGGCGCTCGACTTTACGAATCAGGTCGGGGAATTGGCCGAGGAAGAGGGACATCACCCTGCGCTATTGACTGAATGGGGCAAGGTGACGGTGACATGGTGGACACACAAGATCAAAGGATTGCACCGTAACGATTTCATCATGGCGGCGAAGACGGATGAGTTGTACGAGTAGCGTCATCTACCAGCATCGATAGCTGTCGCAGTCTGGAGAGCGCACGCTCCAGGTCGATGATGTTTTCGGGCAGGTAGAGGTTGCTGAGTTGCTCGACCTCGAAATCCGGTGGCAGTGGTCTGTCATTTGTCAGGCGCAGTAGCACGGGATGGCGCTCATCGTAGAGGGCGTCGATGAGGAAGACGAAGCGGCGGACAGCATCGGGCTCCGTCTCAAAACTCGGATCGAATACCGGTACCTCATCCACGAGTAGGCGGTCGGAGAATTGCAGCAGGTGCTGGAAGGCCAGCCAATCGGTGCGCGAGCGTGCTACATCCTCGAAGCAGAGGTGCATCCACTTCTCTCCAGCCACTGCCCGCACCCGTGCCTTCAGACCGCGAGCGATGTGGTCGTAGGTGTGGGGCAGGAGCTCGTGGAAGGCGTCAAAGCGGGCGTCGGGCCCGGCAGGCCGACAAACAAGGGAGAGATCGCCGGTCCGCATGTCAGCCCCCTCGATTGGAACGACCTGTACTCCCTCCACAAAGGGTGTCTCACGTCGGTTGGAGGAGAGAACAAGCTGAACCCCGTGATCGGCAAGATGATTGATGACCTGCATAGGGAAGGAAGAGACCACATCAGGTACGAACTCATCGACGAAGACGATCCGCCTGTGAAAGAGCTGCGCGAAGCGTTCGGCCGCCTCGGGGTCCTCACGAGCAGTTGCTCGATCATAGGTGAAGCGGCGGTAGAAGGTCTGCAACTCGCGGAGTCGAACAACGCCGGTCGGGAGGTTACGCGTCTGACCCATGAGCGGGAGCGGGTGGACCTCGATCAGGGCCGGACCGCCTCCATCAGCGGTACTGGGATGGGCAGGAATTTCCTGCTGAAAGAGCGAGGAACAGCTTGCCTCGGGCAGCGCCCGATCCAGCAGCATCATCAGCGTCGTCTTGCCCGTCCCCACAGGACCGGATAACAGCAGAGGTGCGACTCGGGTCGGCTTCTCGCTTCCCCAACGCCACGGTAACCAGCTCCGTCGACGGGACGGCTTTGGCCGATTCACATACTCTTCAAGCGGCTCGGTAATTGCCTCGAGCGCGTCCGGCTCGTACACTGCCAGGTCCACGCCTAACTCCACACGCTGTGCCACCGCCTCCAGCTTTTCCTTAACCGTGTTTGTTTCCACCTGGCTCTCTTTCTTACTCGATTACCCGCAAACATCCCTCCAAAATGAAGGAGGATAGCGGGTAGGCTACCCTCCTCGAGCGATCACTTTGGGCAGGGTGTGTCGTTTATTGATCCAGCACAACTTCATGTCCTAATGCAGCTGATTCGTAGCATGCATCAAGTAGCTCGGCACGGCGCACCCCTTCCTCGGCGCTGGGCGTCACGGGACCATCTTGGAGGATCGCCGAAACGAATTGCTCGATCACGCCTAGATGTCCGCCACGCTTGGGTATCGAAGGCGCAAGCTTTGTCGGTACGCCCTCTATGTCTGTGAAGGCGCGAACGGTGTCTTCATAGGTGTAGTCACGAACCAACAGTTCGACACCTCCCTCTGATCCGTAAAGTGTCACACCGAAGTCATCTCCAGCCGAGCTATGGGTGGCCCAGCTAGCCTCCAGCAGCAGGGTCGCGCCATTGTCCAAGCGAATGAAGGCCGTCGCCAGATCCTCGACCTCGTACGGGAGCCGCTCACCACTCAGCTCGGGCCGGCCGACCCACCCTTTCAGACCACGAGGCCCAAAGACGGCGTAGGTGCTGGCGGTGACGGATAGGGGCGTCGGCTCGCCCATGAGATACATGGCGACGTCAAGCATGTGGACGCCCAGGTCGATCAGCGGACCGCCACCCGCCTGTTCCTTGCTGACGAACCAGCTTCCTAATCGCGGAATGCCGCTCCGGCGCATCCAATGAGCCTTGGCATAATAGATCTCGCCCAATGCGCCAGAGTCTATGTACCATTGAATCCACTGTACGTCGCTACGATAGCGCTTGTCAAAGCTGACCATCAGGATGCGTTGATGCTCGCGTGCTGCCAAGGCGATCTCCTGCGCTTCCGCGGCAGTGCGCGCGAGCGGCTTCTCAACCAGGACGTGCTTGCCAGCCTGCAGTGCGGCAATGCTCACCGGCGCGTGGAGACTGTTTGGCACGCAGACACTGACTGCTTCGACATCTGGCTCGGCCAGCAGATCCTCATACTCGCGGTATGTCCGCGGTATATCATACTCGGCTGCGACAAGCGGCACGCGATCGTCAAGCCCGGCCAGTGCGACAACCTCTACCTGGGGGATCTCTGAATAGGCCGCTACATGCAACTGGCCAACGCCTGCCCCGATGACGCCAATCTTGAGGCGTTTCGACTCCATTAGTCATCCCTTCTGTGTTGTCTGATTACTTGTGTTTGACGCTCATGCGATAACTACATCATTTTAACATCGGCTTTCGCCGATCACCACTCAGACCCTAGAGGGGCAATGATGCTCAAACCGGGCGCGACTGCACCAGACTTGCGTCGGCGGTCAAGTATGAACGAATGGTGGAGAATATGGTATTATGAGCGCGCGCGGAGTTGTCATGCCGCGTGTTTCACGGCCGATGTGTTTGAGGAGAGAAGATGAGCGAAACAATGGATGGTAGTGCACCACTACCGCGTGACCTGGGTGACGGATTGATTCTGCGGCGGGCGACGGTGGCGGATGCGGAGGCGCTGTCGATGTTCAATGCACGGATTCACGGCAACCAAGAGAGTGGCGAGCCGGATGAGAAGATTGGCATCTGGACACGCGATCTGGTGGAGCGCCCCCACCCCACGTACGACGTGAGTGATTTCACAGTGGTAGAGGACACGACAACCGGCAAGATTGTCTCCTCGCTCAACCTGATCTCCCAGACTTGGAGCTATGGCGGTATTTCCTTCGGGGTTGGGCGTCCGGAGCTGGTTGGCACCGATCCGGCGTATCGCCGCAAGGGATTAGTGCGTCTCCAGATGGAGGTCATCCATGGTTGGAGCATGGAGCGGGGCGAGAAGGTGCAGGCGATCACAGGTATTCCCTACTATTACCGCCAGTTCGGCTACGAGATGGCACTCAACCTCGGCGGCGGGCGTGTGGGCTATGGACCAGATGTGCCAAAGCTGAAAGAGGATGAGGACGAGCCCTACGTCGTCTGCCAGGCAAAGGAGACGGATCTGCCGTTTATTGCCGAACGATACGAGCAGGGCGCCCAACGGTACTTGGTGGCGTGCGTGCGCGACGAGGAATTGTGGCGCTATGAGTTATTGGGCCGAAGCGAGCAGGGAGTGAACACGCGGTTGTTGCGCATCATCGAGACGCGGGAGGGAGAACCCATTGGCTATCTGGTTCACTCGCCGTTTCTGTGGGGCTCGACGATGGCCTGTACCCAGTACGAATTGAAGCCCGGCGTCTCCTGGTTCGCGGTTACCCCAACCGTGATCCGGTACCTGTGGAAGACGGGGGAGGAGTACGCGAAACGGGACGACAAGGAGCACGGCGCCTTCGCCTTTGGATTGGGAGCGGAGCATCCGGTCTACCAGGTAGCGGGGCGAGATCGGATGCCGAGGGTGTGGACGCCCTATGCCTGGTATATCCGCGTCCCCGATCTGCCCGATTTCCTACGCCACATCATGCCTGTCCTGAACCAGCGCCTGGCGGAATCGTTTGCTGCTGCCTACAGTGGCGAGCTAACACTCAACTTCTACCGCGGCGGTTTGCGGTTGCGCTTTGATGAGGGTCGTCTAACGGAGGTTGAGGAGTGGCAACCTCCCTTTGCAGAGGCAGGCAAGGCAGCCTTTCCCAGGCTCACCTTCCTCCAATTGCTCTTCGGCTACCGAGCCCTAGATGAGCTTGAGTACGCCTTTGCCGACTGTTTTACGAAAGACGACGAGGCACGGGCTCTGTTGAATCTTCTGTTCCCCAAGCACGCGTCGGATGTGTGGCCAGTGTCCTGACGTGCGCCTCCGGCTCCACGATGTGGTCGGGCGACAAGTGGACGAAGGCGGTGGCATTGCGGACGCTGTAGCTCACTTGTTGTCCTCATGCTCTCGTCGCCGTTCGAGCACCCTCAGTGCGGCCAGTATCTCTGCTGCCTCGCGCTTGACCCGCACCACATCCTGCTCATCGATCTCACCCTGCGTGTAGCGGGCGGCGATGAAATCTTGGGTCAGTTGCTCGATGGCCTCGGTTGTCTCGGGCAACTCGGGCTCCAACGTATCGCGATACTCGTAGGGAGTCTGCGCCTGGCGACGGGGGATGCCGTACTGTCGCGCACACTGTAGAAGGCGCAGGTAGTAATAGTAGACCTGCTGGCGCGGGGGCAGGGAGCGAGGGCGAACGCGGCGGAAGGGACGGTTGCGCTTGGCGAGATGCTGTCGCAGGGGCAGTATTTGACGCGGGAGCCGCTCCTCTATCGTGCGGACGAGTTGTCGGAGTCGGCTCCACCATACTTCCAGCAGGCGGAGCAACGCGCGGAGCGGCCCGAAGGAGGTTAGCGCCGCTTGCAGTTCAGGATGGTCGCGCAGGTAGGTGCGGATAAGATAGAGGAGAGCCCATCCCGCGACGACCCAGAAGAGGAGAAAACGGATCGCTTCATACCAGGTGGGCATCGTAAACGCGCTCTCGACGACGGAGGGCGGTGGAGGCAGGGCGGGTGGCGTGGGGCGTTGAATTGGCGCATCTAGGGTGAGCCAACTGGTCAGGAGCCAGATCAGGAAGAGGAGCGGGAAGACGGTCAACATCAGGATGAGCATGCCAACGACAGAGATAAGCCAGAAAAAAAGATCCAGCACAAATGCGCCGGCCTCCAACAAACCCGATAACGGTTCGGTTGGGAGTAGAAGGGCGACAAGGGCGGCAATCGCAAGGAGAAATAGGGTGTACCGAACCCAGCGCCCTGCCACCTCCTCAGTGATTGGAATACCCTCGACCCACCACTGTCTACGCAGTGCGGCAAAGCGTATCTGTCCCAGCATCACAAGCCCCAAGGTGAAGTAGATGAGCACGTTCAGCACGAGGAACGGTACCGGTGGGTGTTCGATCCTGAGCGTCTGGACGAGATTGAGCCGAGAGAGGCCAGTGGCAATGACAATGATCGCACCTCCAAACAGGAAGCGGCCAGTGAACCTGTCGAGGGGGAGGGCATCGCGCGGTGGAAAACGATGCGGATAGAGGATACCGGCGGCATCTGGCCGGGAGGAGCCTTTTCTCTCGCGTGGCTCCAGGGGCATATCGATCGCTTCCAGGTCGGTGATCGTCTGGATGGTCATGTACCAGGCAATCAAAGCCAGCACGAAGGCAGACAGGGGTTCCGGCTCGATGAGGAAGGCGAGCGGGTGTCGCGGCCAGTACTGAATATCAGCCCACAGTCGCTGCCATCCCTGCTCGATATAGCTGCCAAGCCTGATAAGCAGGAAGAGCACACCTACCTCCGTCAAGCGAAATGTCAAGAGCTCCACTCCCTGTAGACCGCGCCGCCTGATCAGAAAGTGTGAGTAGTGGGCCTCTAGGGAAGCCAAAACTGCTCCTGCCACAAGATAGGTTCCATCCCAAGCAGGAAAGAACACACGAATGAGACCCACGATCGCCGTAAACACTGCACCCACCATCACGGCGACGATCACGGGTCGAAATACCTTCTCCGGCCACAGGGTACGGTTCATATCGTTGTCCATGCTTCAATATCCCGCTCATTCCAGACGCGATGGATGGGGATCCTCAGCAGGGCCGCACGCTCCTTCAATGCGGTAGAAGGGGCGTTGGATTGCACGAGGACGAGGGCCACGGCGAAGCCCGCGCGCTGCAGGTACAGCAAGGTATCGAGGAGGGACTCGCCCTCCGCGCCTGCGATCACCACGATGGTAGCGCCCCACGGGAGCCGTGCGCTTTCTTGCCGGATCATCTCTGCGAAGGGCATCCCTTCTGTGACCTGTACTCGTGCGAGCAATTCGAGCAGGTACATGAGGTGGGCGCGCTCCGAGCGGGGCAGGAGGGTGCTGCTCGTCTGCTTCTCTTGAAGGGGATCCCACGCGGCGACCGCGAGCCCGGCAGGGAGACCCTCTCGCACGATGATGTGGGTGGCGAGGGAAGCGGCCACGACGACGGCGAGCTCGGTGGCCGTGAAACGCACTCCGCGCTCGAAGTCCTCCTCGTTCAAATCCAGACAGATCAATGTCTCGCGGGCGATAGCGGGCTGGTACTGCTTTACAAGGAGCTGACCTGCGCCAGCCGTGGCGGTCCAGTGGATGCGGCGCGGGGAGTCGCCTCGCTGGTACGCGCGTACACCCATCACGCGTGAAGGATCTTCGAAAAGTGGGGAGTGGGCAGGTAAGGACACGAGTGGCGAGCGGGTCGGAAGGCCAAGCTGTTGGAGTGGGACGACCTTGGGATAGACGATGAGATGGTCAGGGGGGAGTGTTAGCGACTGATTGCGGTGGAACCCAAACAGATCCCCGGTACGAATCTGGAGCGGGCCGATAGGGTAGTAGCCACGACGGCGGCAGACAAGGGTGTACTGCAAGTCACATTGCTCCTGCCTTCCGAGACTCAGTACGCGTCGATAGAAAGGAGGTATCCTAAGTTCCACCGGCAATTGCTCGTTGAGTTCCACCCATGGCATCGGCAGTCCACTACGATTCTGAAGTATCACCTCCACCTCCACCCGATCCCCGAGGAAGGCACGCTCGGAATAGCGACGTCTGACGTGCAGCGCGTTCACTGTGCGCTGGGTCCACAATCGCGAGAGAAGAAAGAGAGCAAGGAGCAGATAAACAATCGTAAAGTAGAAATCGACCCGCAACAGGGCAGCGAGCACGAACAATGTAAGCAGCACAGGCACGAAGTATCTCACTGCAATTCTCCGAGTTCTAGCGGTGTAGCCGCCAGGATCTCAGCTAGGATGTGGTCGGCTGTGCGCGCACGGAGTTGGCTCTCGGGCTTGACAATGAGGCGATGGGCAAGGGTGAGAGGTGCCAATGCCTTGATGTCATCCGGAAGCACGTGGTTTCGACCACGAAGCGCGGCCAACGCCTGACTCGTCTTGTAGAGGGCGATCGACCCGCGTGGGCTAGCACCTAACGCGATATCAGGATGGGTGCGCGTGGCACGGACGATGGCGAGGATGTAACGTTCCAGCGTCTCATCAATGTGTACCTCAGCGACGACGTCGCGCAGTTCCCATAGCTCCGAACCATCCACGACCTGCTCCACACGTTCGATCGGATGCCGCTTGCGAATCTCGCGAAGAATGACAATCTCGTCTGTTTCCTCTGGGTAGCTCATCGATAAGCGCATCAGAAAGCGGTCCAACTGCGCCTCTGGGAGGGGGAAGGTACCTTCGTATTCTATAGGGTTCTGGGTGCCTAGCACCATAAAGGGGGTGGGTAGCGGGCGTGTGAAGCCATCCATGGTGACCTGTAGCTCCTGCATTGCCTCGAGCAGCGCTGCTTGCGTGCGTGGTGTCGCACGATTGATCTCATCGGCCAGGAGGATGTTCGCGAAGATCGGGCCAGGCTGGAACTCAAAGGTGCCGCGCTGGGGGTTGAACACGCTTACCCCCGTAATATCATTAGGCAGCAAGTCCGGCGTGCACTGGATTCGTTTGAACTCGAGTCCCATGCTGGCCGCGGCTGCCCGCGCGAGCATCGTCTTGCCGGTGCCCGGTACATCCTCGATCAGCACGTGACCTTGGGAGAGGAGAGCCACCACTAAGAACTCGACCTGTTCTCGTTTGCCGATGATCACAGTCTCGATATTATGGATGACACGGGAGCCGAAATCGGCAATACTCTTTACATTCATCTCTTGATCCTTGCCTTGCATATAGCAATGAATGGTAGGACGTTGCAGGAGAGCTGTGGGAGTAGGCGTCCTAGAAATAACGATTTCAGAACGCTAACAATGTCAAAATCCATCGTTCTCCAATAGGGTATGAAGGTTTCGAGGAGGCATTCTACCATTTTGACAACATTTTAATACTCCCATATAATCAAACAAGCAACTTCCCATCATAAGTGGCCGCCAGTCAGTCGTTCGTTAGCAGTCAGCAGTGATGCAACCGTGGGTCGAGCTATCGAGCATAGTTCATCCGATAATGTTTCGTAGGATAAGACTACCCAACTAAGCCAAGCGCGTCACCTCAAAAACTGTGACGCGTTTTTATTGCTCGTTTCGATACGATTCGTGGGTAGGGACTCGGGTTTCTGCTGGTCTTTTAGCGATGAAACTCCGAGTTCTTGTCATGTGTAGGCTGGGTGATGTTTGATGTGCGGGCCGGGCTGTGGCAGACGGTACGACTGACGGTCTCGATTGATGGAATCTCGGAGGGGAATGTTTTCACGTGAAAGAATTTGTAGGAGAGCAACAGGGTCAAGAGAACTCCCTTATGTGGGAGTATCTCAATCAAGAAGAGTACGATTACCAGCGCCCGGAGCGTGGCGAGATCCGCAAGGGAATCGTTTTGCGTAAAGATTCGGACGAGATCGTGCTGGACATCGGTGTGAAGCTGGACGCGATCGTGCCGTCGCAGGATATTGAGAAGCTGGAGCCAGAAGAGCTTAAGGAGATCAAGGTAGGTGACGAGATCGCCGTGTACATCCTGAATCCAGAGGATGTGGATGGCCGCGTTATCGCCTCGGTCAATATGGCCAAGAGCCAGGAAGATTGGGACGAGGCAGAGCGTCTGCTGGAAACCGGCGAGATCTTCGAGGGGTCCGTAGAGGGGTACAACAAGGGGGGCCTGATCGTGAACTTCGGCCGCCTTCGTGGCTTTATCCCGGCTTCCCAGGTGATGGGTCTTGTGCAGCGTACCGATAGCGGCAGTCGACTAGAGCGGCTCGAGCAGATGGTAGGCGAGACGTTGAAGCTGAAAGTGATCGAGGTCAACCAGCGCCGGCGGCGCCTGATCCTTTCGGAACGAGCTGCCATGCGTGAGTGGCGCGCCGAGGCCAAGGCGCGGTTGCTGGAAGAGCTCCAGCCAGGCGATGTACGGACAGGCGTGGTGACGAATATCATGAACTTCGGTGCCTTCGTCGACCTTGGCGGTGCGGATGGCCTGGTCCACGTCAGCGAGATGGCGTGGCACCGCGTCAAGCACCCACGGGACCTAGTCCAGGTCGGCGACGAGTTGGAGGTGTACGTACTCAGCGTCGACAAGGAAGAGGAACGTATCGCGCTGAGCATGAAGCGCCTGGAGGCCGATCCCTGGTCCCAGGTGGCTCAGAAGTACGCCGTGGGCGATGTGGTCGAGGGCGAGGTGACCAACCTTACCGACTTTGGTGCCTTCGCTCGTATCGAGCCTGGCGTCGAGGGGCTAATCCACATCTCAGAACTGTCCGATTTCAAGATCGCGCATCCACGTGAGGTGGTTCATCGCGGGCAACGCCTGACGTTGCGTATCATCAGTATCGACACAGAGCGACAGCGAATCGGCTTGAGCCTGAAGCGCGCTCCCGCGGCGCTACCAGATGAGGAGCCCGAGGAGGTGGAGGCCGTAGAGGAAGAAGCCGTGGCGATGCTGGAACCGCCTGCTGAGGAAGCGGCTGTTGTCGAGGAGCAGGGACAGCGGGTCCGTCAGGAGCCGCCACGGGATGAGCCCACAGCCGCTACGATCGAAGAGGCGCTTTTGGACGCACTGGGTGACAGCCTCGAGGAGACCGAGTCCGCCTCGTGAGGTTTGAACATCAAACCTCCGTTAGAAAGCGGCTAGCTTCTACCGGCTCCCACAGCTCCGATAGCTCCATGGTCCTCTGTCGGAGCTAGAGGAGCTATTCCAGCCTTAATAATTTCCCGAAGTTGGTCGTCAAACTTCATGATGGTGTACAACCTTGCACGAAGGGGGGTGAGAAAGAATGGCGGTCAAGCTACGACCAGGTGAGAGTCAGGACGGGTTGCTGAAGCGCTTCCGCAAGGAAGTGGCGCAGGCACGTATCCTTAGCACGTACCGGAAGAAGCGTTGGTTTGTCTCGAAGAGCGAGCTGAGACGGAAGGCAAAGAAGAAAGCCATCCGCAGGGCGAAGCAGCGGTCGAACCAGTAGTAATATCAGTTCTGAAACAAAACGCTCCTTGTAAGAGGGGCGTTTTTGATGGCGAGGGGTTGTGTCCCCTCGCCATTTTTCGCATAACCCTAGAGTAACGACTCAGCCCGGGAGGCGACCGGCACTTCAAATGAGCGCGTGCTCGTGCCCTGAGCTCTCGACAAAGTGCCGGGCACCTGAATCGTTACACCTTAGAGCCTGTTTGAAAAGGTAGAAAAGTTGACGGTCCGCGCGGAAGTGGGTAAGTTGGACGGATGCACAACCGATACCAACTTTATCCAACCGACCTGACGGACCGCCAGTGGGATCTTATCAAACCTTTGATACCAGCGCCAAAACGTGGGGGGCGCCCACGCGAACTCGACATGCGCCTGGTGCTGAACGCGCTGCTCTATTTGGTCGTCGGTGGCATCCAATGGCGCCTGCTACCGCACGACTACCCGAAGTGGCAGAGCGTCTACTATTACTTTCGGACGTGGCGCGACGACGGCACCTGGCAACGGATCCACGACACGCTGCGTGCCCAGGTGCGCCGTCAGGCGGGCCGGCACAAGCATCCGACCGCCGGCTGTTTAGACAGTCAAAGCGTCAAGAGCAGCGCCGGACCTGGGGAACGCGGCTATGATGCGAACAAGAAGGTGAAGGGACGCAAGCGCCACCTCCTGGTCGACAGCATGGGCCTGCTGTTGGCAGTCCTCGTCACCAGCGCGGCGCTCTCCGACCCGGCGGGCGCGCGCCTCTTGCTCAGCCACCTGGCCGGCTTCTGCAAAAAGCTGCGCCTCATCTGGGTCGATGGCGTCTATCGTGGTGACCTGCTCGACTGGGTGGCGGTCCACTTTCGCTTCCGCCTCCACCCGGTCCTGCGTCCACCTGGTACCAAGCGCTTCCTGCTTTTGCCGCGCCGTTGGGTCGTGGAACGCACCTTGGCCTGGCTGTCCGCCCATCGGCGCTTGAGTCTGGATTATGAAACGCTCCCCGAGAGCAGCCAAGCCTTTATCTACATCGCTATGACGCGTCTCATGCTACGTCGTTTGGCACGTACATGACCTTTTCAAACAGGCTCTCACACAACATCAGCAGAATCATCCGGGCATCGTGAACGAGAGCAGGGACTAGATACGAGAGACTGGAGACTAGAGACTGTGGAACAGTAGCTACTGAGTGTCCACTCACTGATCACTACCGTTCCCTATCTACCACCTCCTAGCCGTTCTACTGATCACCGACCACTGACCACTGGCTACTGCCGTCTAATCTCCATTCCGCACTCCGCACTCCGCATTCCGCATTCCGCACTCCCCTAGTTCGGATGCACGGAAATCACAAACTCCCCATTCTTCCCAAGCACCACATGCTCCGGACCCAGACCCTCCGGCAACTGCTTGGCTTCCTGCACCGCCCGCTCCAACGCCTCGTTGTTCTCCAGCCCCACAGCTCGCAGCACCGGGTTGTGAATCTTGGTCAGATGCTTCTCCGCCGTGTGGAGGTTCGTCCGTGCCACAGCACGAATAAAGGCACGGCGGTTCGGAATGAGCCGGAGGGAGGGCATGTTGAACCCATCAAATACCTCCTGCATCGTGTCGAGTGTCTCTTCCGGAAAATAGCGCAGATGAATCTGCACCAGCTGAAGGAAGATAGCGTGGTGGGCAATCTCGTCGATCGATACGACGCGGAACGCTTCCGCCACCCCCACCTCTTTGCCGCGCGCTCGCTCCTCCTCGGTGAGACGCTCCGGCAGGCCATACTCTTCACGAATGCGGAGCCGTACCTGCTCGTAATTGTAGAACGTGGCCCGCTCCTGCATCATGGCGTAGACGGAAACACCCAGCGGCCTATCAAGCCCTTTATGATTTTTCGTGCTCCAATGGTTCTCCGCCACCTTGTCGATATACGCCTTCAGCTGCCCCTCTGTGCGCACTCCAGAGTGGAGCAGCACTTGCTCCCACGCCACCCCATGCTTCATCTCCTCGGCACCCCACTGCAGCTGCAGGTTCCGCCGCGTCCGGTTATTGCGGAACATCTCCAGCCCCTCTTCCACATAGTCGCCCACATACTCCTCGATGCCCAGGAAGCCCTCGATCAGATCGACCGTCTCGTCGCTCAACTTGTGGCCATATTCCCGCATCTCCTCGAAAGGAAAATCATGCCACGGAGACCAGCGCCGCGACTCCATCGCGCGCCCGAAGTACTCGATGAACGCCTCCAAACACTCGTCATCCACCGCCTTCTGCCGCGCCTCCCTCGTCCACGGCCCCTGAACCACCGTCGGATGCCCAATCGTACTCTCCCGCTCACTCATAACTAAATCCCCTCACAGAATGATAAATGATAACAACCTACGTCTCTATTGCATATTGCATGTTGCATATTAACGGATTGATTGCGAGGCATCTGTTACGTACCGCGTGTTCCATACGCCATCTCCGTCTTACGTATCGCCTACCTCCTCCACCTAATATGCAATATGAAACATGCAATATTCACGCCTTGCCCATGTCCTCTCC
>JALZCF010000520.1 GCA_030863245.1 Chloroflexota bacterium | reverse complement strand
CTTTTGCCTCTTTTTCATTCCCTGGGCCTCGTCACGACCGAACCTCGGAGGTAGCGTTACCGTTGAGGACCTCCGTGCATTTGGCAGCCAAGTCGCAAACATCGTTACACTACTCTACCTTTTTACCTTCTTCATTATCGGCGCGAGTGCGATCGCCTTTTTCCGGGACGAATCCCCACCACAGAGAACGGTTCGCCCTCCCGCGTGGCGGGGAGCGCTCTACGGTGTAGCCTTGGTTGCCATGATTCCCACCATCGTCGTGACCAATTTGAACGTATCGCGCGCAGATGTTTTCAACAAGCAGGGCACCGGGTATGAGAGGAGCGGGAACTGGGACGCGGCGCGCATCCTTTACGAGGAGGCGCTCAGGCTCCAGCCGAACGAGGATCGCTATTACCTGAATATGGGACGGGCCCTCATGGAGAAGGCACGCACGCTCACGGATGATCCCGCACAGCGTGACGCTTACCTGCAGCAGGCACGCAACGTCCTTGAGCAGGCGCAGGCTAGTAACCCGCTCAATACAGACCACACGCGCAACCTGGCCAACCTGCACCGCGCGTGGGCAGCCCTTCTCTCCGATCCAACAGAGAAGGCCTCCCACCTTGCGCAAGCTCACATTTTCTACGAGCAAGCCGTCCAGCTTAGCCCTAACAATGCTGCCTTGTGGAATGAGTGGGCAACCCTGCATATGGAGCAAGAGCAGTACGACGAGGCACGGGAGAAGCTTGAACACTCGCTAGCGCTGGATGATCGGTTCGTCACTACCTACCTCCTCCTGGGAAACCTAGAGGTCGAGATGGAGCAGTACGAGGCCGCCATCCAGGCGTACGATAGGGCGTTGGAAGTCGATTCGGATACCCTTACGGCTCTCAGTGGTAAGGCCCTCGCGCTCTCCCGCCTGGAGCGCATGGAGGAAGCCATTCAGGTGAATCGGCAGGCACTGCAGGTAGCACCGGACGACTATGTCACGTTGAAGAATCTGGCCCTGCTCTACCGCGACCATGGAAACTACGATCAAGCGTTGCAATCGGCCCAGGCGGCGCTAGCTGTTGCGAGACCGGAAGATAGGGCAGCGATGGAGGCCTTTATTCGTCAGTTGAACGAGCAGGAGCGTGATGATTCCAGTGGGTAAAGCTTTTTGCCTTTCCTGGTCGCCTAGGGCACAATGCGTTTCAGTTCCAGTTCTCCGTTGAATCAACAGGACACCATGCAAGACTTGCAATCCAACGAAGAGATCAACATCGTCCCCTATCTGCTTGGCATCGCCCGGCGCTGGTATATTATCGCGCTGGTAGCCATTCTAGGTGCTTTGCTGGCCGGTGCGTTGGCGAGGATGGGCCCTGAGACCTATCACGCATCCGCGACCGTACTTGCCTATGGTGAACGCCCGAACCTCCAGTTCGATGCGCGCTACGGCAGTTCCAATACGTTCGAGATGGATCGCCTATGGAGGCGGGAGGGACTACGAGGACTGGTCACCAGTTACACTATCGAGAGCCTGCTTCCTCCCGAGGTGGTTCAGGCAATCGTGGACGATGAGGACAGTGGGTACGTACTGGGTGATCTTTCTAGACGGATACATACTCTAGAGAATGAGGGCGATCTGATCACGATCGGCGCCTGGGGAGAGACAGCTGAAGAAGCAGAGCTGCTGGCAAATGCCTGGGCTGAGGCATATGTGAGCTATATCAACGACCTCTACGGGGTGGACAGTGCCGCCGTTGCCATCAGTGAACAGCAGGTGGCCGAGGCTACGGCCAATTTTGAGGCCGCCCAAAAGGAACTCGAGGATTTTATTGCAGCGAACGATCTGTATATCGTGCAGGATCGTATCGAGAACTTGAACGCCCTCCTGGATGGAAATGGGACAGCGAACGCGATACGATACACCGATCTGATCACCCGTACTCAGAAGCTCGACCTCGTGCTGCAGGACGCGGCATCCCTACGCGAGCAGATAGGCAGTAGCGAGACGGTTGCCCTCGGTGAGAATCTGGCAGCCCTTGCCCTCCGCTCACAAGCAGTTGGAGGTGAGACAGCATTGGGCGTGCAGCTCCAGATTGATTCAGCCACCGCCTTCTCGGTAACCCCTGAAGAGGCGCAACAGGAACTGGATCGCTTTATCGCGGGTGTTCAGTTACAGATCGAGTCGCTACGCGGCAAGATTGAGGAAGCTGGATTGGCGCTCGTGAACAATGCGCCGTCACCCGCCAGCAATCTGACGGTAGCGCAGCTCAACGAGTATTACGAAGCAGTCAACGAGTTGCGTCGGGAAGAAGAGCGGTTAAACGGCCAGCTGAAGGCCCTGGAGCAAGACCGCGACGTGGCACTAGAGACCTTACAGATCGTAGAGCGGAAACGGGCGGAGCAGATGATCGCTGAGATACAGCCGGCTTTTCAGGTGCGCCTTGCCAGCCAGGCATTTGAGCCCACCGGCCCGGTCCCCCGTGGCACTCTCACCAAAGCGATGCTAGGAGGCATCACCGGAGCGGTACTGGGGACATTGCTTGCACTGTTGCTGACTATCCTTTCACCTCTCTCGTTCAACCGGCACCCGATGAACCTGGAGCAGCCGGCCGCGGACCATCCCTCCTACAGCTAGTCTCCGCACAACGTGATTCCACTTCTTCAGCCCGCTGCTTCTCGGGAGGCAGCGGGCTGCTTTGCTAGAAGGATGGCTTGGAATGAGCAGTGAGCGCATTCTTGTTATAGAAGATGACCAAAAAATCGCGGACTTCATTCGGCGCGGCCTTATCTATGAAGGGTATCAGGTCGAGGTCGCAAGTGATGGCGAGAGTGGATTGATAGCCGCACGCGAGCGCCCACCCGATATGGTAATCCTTGATTGGATGCTGCCAGGTCTAGATGGCCTGGAGGTATTACGTCGCCTGCGAATGGCAGGCGACCTGCCAGTTCTTATGCTGACGGCCAAGGATGCCGTTGCCGATCGGGTAGCGGGATTGGAGGCAGGCGCGGATGACTATCTCGTGAAACCCTTTGCCTTCGAGGAGCTACTTGCGCGCGTCCGTGCCCTGCTGCGACGGCGTGCAGCCGAGCCAGACGAAGAGCTTCTGCGCTTTGCCGATCTTGAGTTAAGCCCCCTGACGAGACAGGCGCGGCGGGGCGATCGCTTGATCGACCTCACCGCCAAGGAGTATGATCTACTGGAGCACTTCATACGCCACCCGCGCCAGGTCCTGACCCGTGAGCAGATCTATGATTCCGTCTGGGGCTACGACTTCGGTGGCGAGTCCAACATCATCGAGGTGTATGTCCGCTACCTGCGGAGCAAGCTTGAAGCAGCCGGCGAACCTCGCCTCATCCAAACGGTACGTGGCGTCGGCTACGCCCTACGCGAGGAGTAATGGTGCGGGTGCATGATGCATATTGCATGTTGCATATTGACTGCGTGTTGCATGGTGCATGGTGCGCGGTGCGCGTTACGGGTTGCTGCTATGAAACGTGAAACACTCCCATCTTTTTGTATTTTGCCTCCAATGACCATAATTTAGCGCAACACCTTACTGAGCCAAGCTTGTGAATCTAAAGTTGGTCCACCTGACATGCAATATGCAACAGCCTATCCGTAACCGACAGAGCTCCTGATGTCCCTGCCTATTCGTTTGCGTCTTAGCCTATGGTATATGGCCCTCCTCACGGGCACCCTTATCCTCTTTGGCGGTGCCCTGTATGCGGCCCTGCATTACTCCCTCTATAGTGAGGTGGATCGGTCACTAAGGCAGGTTGCGGACGAGGCAGTTCGATCGCTCCGGTTTGCCATGGAGGCAAAGGAACAGGCAATTCGCGAGGGCACGTCACTTGAGAGCGAAATCAAAATCCAGTCGCCTACCGACGCCTTCGCGGCTCCTAGCACCTATGTGGAAGTCCGCATCAATGGAATGGTAGCGGATAAGAGCCGCAACCTCGGTGATCAGACACTACCCGTTTCAGCGGCTGCCCTCCAGCACGCCGCCGACGGTGAGTCATACCTAACCCATACCTACCTCGGCGACGATCCAATCAGCTTGCTCGTTCAGCCGGTGAGATTTCAAGAGCGGGTCGTCTATGTGGTAGCCGTTGGAAGAAGCATTGCAGACGTTCAGGCCAGTCTGGATTGGCTGGCTTTCTTTATTGTTACCGGGAGCATGCTGACGCTGCTACTTGCAGCCGTGCCAGGCTTGTGGCTCGCCGAGCGGGCCATCGAGCCAGTGGACGCGGTGACTCAGGCAGCATTACGGATCTCACGTGCCGAAGATCTGAGCCGCCGCCTGACCGCATACCAGCCAATGGACGAGATCGGCCGGCTCATCGGTGCCTTCAATGAGATGCTTGGGCGTCTGGATGATGTCTTTCGTGACCAGCAACGCTTCGTGGCTGATGTCAGTCACGAGTTACGCACGCCCCTCACCGTGTTACAGGGGAACCTCGACCTACTGAAACGTGGTGCCCTGGATGATCCAGAAGGGCGGCAGGAATCGCTAGAGGCTATCGAGAGCGAGGTGGCGCGACTCAATCGCCTCGTAGCCGATCTGCTCCTGCTGGCACGGCTCGATGGTGGGGAGAAACTTGTCCAGGAGCCAGTTGAACTAGACACCTTGCTGCTGGAGGTCTTCCGACAAGGACAAATCTTGGCCAGCGCCTCTGGGCGTGCGATACGCTTCCGCCTGGGCCATGAGGACCAGGCAACAGTACTTGGCGATCCTGACCGCCTTCGACAACTCTTATTGAACCTGGTCGATAACGCCATCAAGTACACTCATGAGGGCGAGGTGGTGCTCTCACTGTGGAAGAATGAGGCGGCAGGCGAGGTACGCGTCAGCGTGCAGGACACAGGTATCGGCATCCCACAAGCGTCCATCCCCTTACTTTTCCATCGCTTCTACCGTGCTGATAGGGCTCGTTCCCGGCAACTTGATGGGACGGGTCTCGGCCTTGCCATCGTGCAGTGGATCGTACGGGCCCATGAGGGCACCGTCGCCGTCGACAGCCAGGAAGGAAAAGGCTCCATCTTCACTGTGACGCTCCCCCTCCCCACCCAAGAAACCTTGGCC
>JALZCF010000106.1 GCA_030863245.1 Chloroflexota bacterium | reverse complement strand
ACATCGGTATGGTCTCCTGGGATCCCCCAGGGATGTTGTTGGCGAACGACCCCAAATCGTTATCGGAACAGGGTTGCCAGTATAATGAGACCAACTACCGAGTGAGAGGCAAACAATCATGACCCTCCAGCCGCAACCTATCCTACCTGTTCCAGAAGCAACGGCGAACGTCGCCCGCGCCGCGTTTCCAAACGGGAATATCTACCTACACCTTCGCGATGAGCTAGGTACGATCTACGACGATACCCTCTTCGCCGAGTTATATCCACGTGACGGACAACCAGCGGCCAGTCCGTGGCGGTTGGCGCTGGTAACGGTCCTGCAATTCGCCGAAAACCTCCCAGATCGGCAAGCGGCTGATGCAGTGCGTCGTCGCAGCGATTGGAAATATCTTTTGGGCTTGGCATTGACCGATCCGGGGTTTGACTATTCCGTACTCTGTGAGTTCCGCGCACGGTTAATCCATGGGGACGCGACAGAGCTATTGTTGGAGCGGCTACTCGAATTGCTGAAGGCACAAGGAATTGTGAAGCACCGCGGGCGTCAACGCACTGACTCAACCCATATTTTGGCTGCTGTCCGCGACCTTAGCCGTTTGGAATTGGTTGGCACGACCTTGCTCCACGCGCTCAACAGCTTGGCGGTCGTCGTCCCAGACTGGTTGATCGGCATCGTGCCGACCGCGTGGTCGCAGCGATACAACCAACGCTGGGAAGCATATCGGTTACCTAACACGGAAGCCGAGCGACTGGCATTAGCCACACAAGTGGGTCAGGATGGATTCTTTGTGCTTGCCGCACTGTATGCTGCGGATGCCCCTGCCTGGGTGCGGCACGTGCCAGCCGTGGAGACCCTGCGTCACGTCTGGGTGCAGAATTTTTCTGTAGAGGATGACGTGGTCCAGTGGCGGCGGGCCGGTAAGCTGCCCCCAGCAGCCCAGGCCATCTGTTCCCCGTTTGACCCGCATGCACGCTCCAGCATCAAACGTCAAACCGAGTGGACCGGCTATAAAGTCCATCTTACGGAAATCTGCGACCCAGATGCACCGCATCTCATTACTCACGTCACGACCACAGCGGCCACGACACAAGACAATGAGATTGTGGTCGATTTGCATCAGGCGCTGGCGCACAAGGACCTACTACCGCGTGAACATCTCGTCGATCAAGGCTACAGTGACAGCCATGTACTCATGCAGGCCCACGATCGGTACGCCATCGAGCTGCTGATGCCGATGCGCACGGATCATTCCTGGCAGGCGCAGACGGCGAACGGCTATGCGCTCAGTGACTTCCAGATTGATTGGGAGGCGCAGCAGGTGATGTGCCCGGAAGGAAAAACGAGTGCCTCCTGGGTACAGAGGCAGGATAAGCAGGGCCACCCACGCTCCGCAGTCATGTTCAACACCACCGATTGCGCACCGTGCCCCGCACGTACGTTGTGGACGCACTCGAAACGCAAGCGCCGGAAACTGACCATCCGGCCACACCATGAGCATGCGCTGCTCCACGCCGCCCGGACCTACCAGCACACCGAGGACTTCCGGTCACGATATGCCGTCCGAGCGGGCATTGAAGGCACGATCGCGCAAGCGGTTGTGGCGCTCGCCATGCGACGATCCCGGTATCGGGGAGCGGCGAAGACTCATTTGCAGCACATCGCCACGGCAGTAGCGTGCACTAGCAAACGGGTCATCAACTGGTGGAATGACGTTCCCTTCGCCACAACCACACAATCACGCTTTTCAATACTCATGGCTGCTTGAGTTCGCCAACAACATCCGCCTAATGCGGGAGAGCCCAATGTCAAGACTGGGATTCCCCCGCTTTCGTGGACACCTTGAATAGCCTACAATGAGCAAGACGAGGTGACACAATGGCAACACGGAAACCCTACGCCCGCGAGTTCAAGATCGAAGCCGTCAAGCTGGTGACGGAGCGCGGCTTGTCGCGCACGCAGGTCGCACGCGACCTCGGACTGGACATCAGCACGCTACACCGCTGGATTAAGGAATTTGCCACCGACCCGGAGCGCGCCTTTCCTGGGCAGGGTCATCCGCGCGACGAGGAACTCGCCCAGTTACGGCGGGAGAACGAGCTGCTGCGGCAGGAGCGCGACATGCTAAAAAAGCGTCATGACCAATCCGGTCACCACCATCCTATGAAAATGCCTATACTGGAGCGTGGACCATGGCAACACACAGAGGTCGAGCAGCTTGGTGCCGTGAGCTCGCAAAAAAGCTGATCCCGGGCGTCTGAAGGCACCTCCCATCTGTCGCTCCCGTCCTGGGAAGCACGCAGCAGAAAGTCTGTCGTACACAGACGCCCCAGTTGCTGGTCCCTCATGTTTCAGGAGGATGGCGATGGATGTTGGTGTTGAACGCGCCTGCGGCCTCGATGTCCACAAGCGCACGGTCGTTGCGTGCCTCCTCACGCCCGGCCCGGATGGCCCGCCCCACCAGGAGCTCCGCACCGTCAGCACGGTCACGGCCGATCTGCTGCGGCTCGCCGATTGGTTGATCGCCGCCGGCTGTACCCACGTTGCTATGGAATCCACAGGCATTTACTGGCGACCGGTGTAGAACGTGCGCGAGGCGGTCGGCCACGTCGACCTCCTCGTCGTGAATGCTCAGCACGTGAAGGCGGTCCCCGGGCGCAAGACGGATACGCACGATGCGGTCTGGATCGCTTCGTTGGTGCGCCATGGGCTGCTGCGCGGGAGTTGTATCCCGCCCCGCCCGCTCCGTGAACTCCGCGACCTGACCCGCTATCGCAGTGAACTGGTGCAGGATCGCGTGCGGCTCATCAATCGACTCCACAAGGGGTTGGAAGATGCCAACCTCAAACTAGCGCTGGTCGCCACGGAGGTGATGGGGGTCTCAGGGCGCGCCATATTCGCGGCATTAATTGCCGGCGACACCGATCCCGAGCGCCTGGCCGACCTCGCCCGCGGGACCCTCCAGCAGAAACGGGAGCAGTTGGAGCAGGCGCTGCAGGGGCAGTTCCGGCCGCACCATGCCTTTCTGCTTGCTGAACTGCTTGGTCAGATCGATGCGCTTGAGGAGGCCGAGGCACGCGTGACGGCAGAGCTTGACACGCGCTTGCAAGCGGAGGGCGAGGCGCTCGAGCTGCTGGACACGATTCCGGGGGTCAATCGGCGGATTGCGCAGATCATCAGTGCCGAGATCGGCACCGATATGGCGCGGTTTCCCAGCGCCAAGCATCTCGCCTCGTGGGCTGGTCTCTGTCCAGGGAACCATGAGCGTGCCGGTAAGCGGCGGAGTGGACAGACGCGCAAGGGTAGTCGTGGGCTGCGGCTGGTACTCGTCGAAGCAGCGATACGCGGCAGACCTACTGGCAGTGCTCCACGGTCGGATTGCGGCACGATGCGCCAGGAAGAAGG
>JALZCF010000091.1 GCA_030863245.1 Chloroflexota bacterium | reverse complement strand
CCACCATACAGTCAAGGGTTTTCTGGAACGGCATCCCATCCCAGTACAGCTGGAGTTAAACTTTCCAGCGTTTCACGACTTTGAAGATGCTTACCAAGCGCGCTGGAGCGTAGTACGGATGTTTTATGAGGGATGGAATAAAAAGAGTATCGCTGGCTGCCTGAAGTTGTCGCGAGCCCACGTGTATCAGATCTTGGCGGCCTTTGAGCAGGATGGCTTCGCCGGTCTCGAAGACCAACGTACGCGCCCTCCGGACCATCCTGCTAACCAACTCACGCTTCCCTTCCTCAAAGAGGTGCTAGAGTTGCAACATGCCTATCCACGCGCAGGACCTTTCCGTGTGAAAGGCTTACTGGAGGCCGAGAAAGGGGAGGCGCCGAGTGAGCGGACAGTTGGACGTGTGATGGCGCTCAACCGTCTGTACCACGATGCACCTGGACCGTGGCAGAGTGGGGATGATGCCGAACTGAATGGCGTACCCAAACCCTTGCCTTACCGACCGCAATTCCGTCACCACCTCTGGTTTATCGATATTCGCTACCTGGTGCAACTCGCTGGTGGTTGGATCTACAGCATCTGTGTGCTTGAAGGCTACTCGCGTAAGATCTTGGCGGGGATGGCGGCAAGTTACCAAGACCTGGTAGCAGTGTTGCAGATCCTACGGGCGGCGTTGACTGAGTAGGGATGTCCAGCTGCGATAGTCTCCGATAATGCAAGCATATTCAAGGCCTCGGCGTATGACTATATTGTACGCAACCTCGACATTCAGCCCCTCCGCATTGAGCAAGGGAAGCCGTGGCAAAATCTAATTGAGGCGAACTCCGGTGTTCAGCTCCGCCTCGCCGATCATAACTTTGAACAGGCTACTACGCTTGAAGAGGTACAGGATTAGCACGCGGAGTTCATCGACACCTTCAACACCATGGCCCATTAGGCACACCGTGAACGGGAGGACGGTCGTCTCACGCCAGAGCAAGTGTTGGAGTGGGTACGGGGTCGACCCGTCAAGCCGGCGCGTCTTGACCACCTCTTTCGGCACTTGCAGTTCACGCGCACTGTCAATCGGCACGGGTTCGTCAGTGTGCAACGCTTCTACATTTATGCAGAACGTGGATTAGCACGGCGTCGTGTCTCAATCTGGATCTATGAAGGGCGGTTACAGATCGAGTTTCAGCAAAACTTGCTGGCTGAATACCACTACAAGTATGACCGACGAGACAAGCGGCTGCACGCTGTATTCGACCCTCTCTGGCATGAGACCGAGTTTGCCTCCCCACAACTTGAGTTGTGGGAGTTGGACGACGAGCACTGGCTGAAAGTGCGCCCCCGTCCCTATCATCGAGAGGTCAAATTCCCATTGCCAAACGTAGAACAGCTCCAGCTCTTTCGCTTGGCCGCCCTGCTCTTCCTCTTGCTGCATAGCTACCACTCATAGAGTAGGGCGCTCCGACGCGCGCCTTCCTAACGACGGGCTCACCCGCTTTGCGAGGTGCAGCGGAGCAAAGTCGGGTGCAGCGCGTGGTTAGGTTTTGCTATGGTGTTCCAAAGTTATGACTACATTTCCCTGCTTGTGTCCGGTTTCGACATACCGGTGCGCCTCGGCAATCTGTTCCAACGGATAGCGCCGGTCAATGACCGCCTTGATCGTTCCCGCCTCCATCAGCTCCTTGACGGCCAGCAGATTGCTGACGGTATAGTCGCCTGTCCAGGGGAGTATTCTCTGGCTGCTTCGCCTTGCAGCCCAGCGCATCCGGATGCGGCCGAACAGAGCAGGATTCGCGTTCAGATAGGTGCCGTGTTCCTTTAGCACGCGTAAGCTGCTTGAAAACGAGCTATTGCCGATAGTGTCCAGGATGACGTCATATCGCTTGCCGCTCTTGGTGAAATCTTGTTGGGTGTAATCAATGACGTGATCGGCGCCAATGGAGCGCAGCATCGCCAGCTTCCCCGGTTTGTCTACGCCGGTCACTTCTGCCCCGAAATGTTTGGCGAGCTGCACGGCATAGGTACCGATACTACCCCCCGCGCCAACGATGAGAATCTTTTGTCCGGGCTGGAGATTTGCCTTTTTGAGCGCACTCAGGGCTTCGAGGCCCCCCAGCGGAGCGGCCGCAGCCTCCTCATAGGTGATGTTGCGCGGTTTTTCGGTGATGACGCTGGCCGGGGCGGACGGCTTTTCTGGCAGACACATGTACTCGGCATAGGTTCCCATATAAAGACCGGTGTAACCAAAAAGCTGGTCGCCGGGCCGGTAGCCGGTTACGTCTTTGCCGACCACTTCAATCTCCCCGGCGAACTCTGTCCCCAGTATCTTTATGCGGGTTGGCCTGATGACGCCCAGATAAAGCCGGATGGGGATGGCGAACATGATAGGCAATCTAAGCCAGCGAAACTCAGTATCGGACGTTGCGGCCGTTGCCGCACGCACTTTGATCAGGAGCTCATTGTCTCTGGGGGCCGGCGTTGCTATCTCCCGGAGCTGAAGTCCGTCAGCTGAGCCATACTTCGTCCATATAACCGCTTTCACAGGTTCCCTCCACGATGTCGCGGATCGAGCGAGGTTGCGTGTGGTTCACCGCAACCTGTCCTATCAATTTGCAAAACCTAACGACTAAGCTCAGCGGCTGGCCGAGGCCGCAGGCTGAAGCCCAGTCCGCTGCAGCGTGTTGTTAGGTTTTGCTGTCACTTTCCATCGTGATCACGATTTTTGCCCGGGCGTGTCCTTCTGCAAGATATTCGACGGCTTCAACCGTCTTGCTGAATGGATAACGCCGGTCGATCGATGGTTTGACTTTGCCGGCTGCAAGCAGTTCTTTGAGAAAGTTCAAATCCTTCTGGTTCATTTTCGCGATCCCCATCAAACCGATTCTCTGCCCACCAGCCTTCGACACTAATGGCCCAAACAGCATGGCCTGAAAAATTTGAGCGATCGACCCTCCCAGCACGACACAAATTCCCTTCGGGCTGAGTGCCTTCCGATAGTCCAGGGGCGAACGATCTCCGTTCACGGCAAGGATCAGGTCGTACGTCTTGCCCTTCTTAGTGAAATCTATCTGGGTGTAATCAATGACATGGTCGGCCCCCAGCGAGTGTGCATTATCCACATTCCTCGTGCTGCATACGGCCGTGACTTCGGCCCCAAACGACTTGGCGAGCTGCACTGCAAAAGTTCCCACACCGCCCGACGCACCATGAATCAGAACATGTTGGCCAGGCTCGATTCGACCTTTGCGAAGGCCCTGCACTGCCGAGACTCCGGCAACCGGTACTGCCGCCGCAGTCGCGAAGGTCACGTTGGCCGGCTTTAATGTCAACCGGTCTTCAGCAACACAAGCGTACTCGGCCAAACCGCCTGCCGCGGCCCCGAACACTTCATCACCAGGCCTGAACTGCGTGACACTTTTGCCAACCGCTTCAACCTGTCCAGCTATGTCGGTTCCGAGAATCTTGCGTTTTGGTCTTAGCCAGCCGGTACCAAGAAGGCGGGCTATGAAAGCCCCTCTGATGGGCGCCAGGTCAGCTACATTTAGGGACGCAGCGTAGACCTTTACCAAGACTTGATTGTCTCCGGGTATGGGCTTTGCCACTTCCTTGACCCTAAGAACATCGACCGGCTTTCCGTATTTCGTGATCACAATCGCTTTCATCGTTTTCCATTGAGTTTGGCTTGAGTCGATCCTATGTCGGAATGTACGACAATCGATCCGGCAAGGTTGCACAACCTAACCTGCCATGCAGCCGCCACTGAGCCGCAGGCGGAGCGGTCGGCTGCATGGCAGGTTAGGCCGCAGGCTCAAATTACATGGTTCCCACTCCCCTTCTGCGAGCGGTCGCGCGACTCCTTCGCGGCTACTCGAGCGCTCCGTCGGCGGCACAACGCTGCTCCACTTCCGCCGCTGCCAAACGTCGGCCCGCTTCTCTCCTTCGTTTCGGTCGCTACGTCTTCTGCTGGACCAAATCTTTGATCAGGCAGAATGCGTTTCCGAAGGGGTCAGTCATGACGGCCCATTCCAGATACGGGTTGGGTGAGCCGATGGGGTACGTCCCTTTCTCACGAAACAGGGTAGCACCCAAGGCCAGCGCTTGCTGAACCGCCACGTCCACGTCCTCGACCGTAAGGTCTAGGTGGGCATTATTGGTAGGCGGCGGATTATCTTCCGGAACCAGCTGGAGCAGGATCGAATGCGCCTTAATGTCGCCGAGCCGTGAGTACCGCGTCGGATAGCCGACCCCGCTAAAGCGGACCGGCAGGCTTGTCACGGCGGTCCAGAAACGTTCCCCCAGTTCCAAATTGGTGACATTCATAACGATACAGCGGAACTTCCCAATGGCCATGTGCTTACCTCCTTCAGATAGGTCTCTGTTTGATGACTGCGTGGATTAAGATCAGCGGCCTAACAAGTGTTTATACGGAAAGAATCCGCATAAGATCCCAGAAAGGAGACTAGTCCCGATTCAGTTCTCCTCTTTTGATAGCTACTTTACAGTACTCCCTCATCTGATCAACCCTCTGCTTCCCCTTCTCTATTGTCCACATCTACAAGCACAGTAGCAGTGCTACTGTAGAGTGGCTTACGACGAGATGTGCCTTCCCGTATATGTACACTGTCATGTGGCCGGCTGTAAACAACTCACCGTCTCTGGAACAAGATTCCTTTCAGGGTGAGAGGAACGCGTGCATCAAGCCAGACATGCGCCCCTAATTAGCCACCTTAGGTGTGCGTGAGGCTGACACGACGGAGGGATGCCAGCGCCGGAAGGCGAACCAGTAGAGGAGCGTGAGTGGCAGGCCGCCCATGAGGGTGTGGCCAAGCTGGTGCCAGGGCTCATCGAGGTGGGGGGTCAGCCCCTCGCCCACGATGAAGACCAGCAGGGGACCGACGAAGGCGAGCAGGCGCCCCCGTGCTTCGTGCGGGCGCGAGCGCAGATCATACACGGCGGCGAGCAGGCTGGGCAGGCCGAGGAACACCGCGACGAGCAGCAGCGCGACCTGGCTTTCGTAGGCGGGGTAAGGGAGGTGTGCGCCACGCCGCCAAGCGAGCACGACGGCCGTCCCAGCCAGCAGACCAACTGCGACGGCGAGCGCTAGGAGCAGCCGTGCCAGGCGTGCCAGCCCGTCGATCCACAGGCGCCACGCGCGGAGTGGGTAGATACCGAGGTCGAGCCAATACCAGAGAACGCTCAGGGCGCTACCGACCACCATCCCCCAAAGTGCTCCCTGCAGCCCCCCCATGGCCAACTTGCCTGCTGTAACGACGTTCCCCCTATCCAGCAGCGCCTCGACGGTGGTGAGGCCTCCCAGGGCCAGACCAACTACCGCCCCTGTCACAGCCCCTAAGAGGAATACCCCGCCCCGGCTCGTTGTTTGAGTTGACATCCTACTATTCTCCTATCTCCTATCATGCTGAATAGCGACAACTTCCGTGTCGACTGTCAGAAACTTCTGTGCCTCACATGCCTCGCATGTTTCGTGTAGAGAGGGGGGGTATCGGACGGTAGTAGCCTCATTCCTACACGAAGCGGGGGCGCGCCTTAGTGCTCCTCGCTTTGCCTTGCCTCCTCGCTGGCTAGCGGCGTATCGCTGCGTAACCACAACGAAATATGCGCCGGCTGCAGCGTTTCCTCGATCACGCGGAGCAATTCCCCCGTCAGTTTGTCCAGTTCCACCTCGTGGCGCACCGTCTGGCCGAAGGTTGCCTGCACCCGTACCCGCATCAACCACACAGCGGTCTTCCACACTCCAGGAATATTAACAGAACCTAGTCATCTGTTTGTCTGCTCTTCAACCCAGGCCAAAAACGGCAGCGAAGAGCACAAAGAGCCCAAAGGCCGCCAGCAGG